>NZ_JBHYVA010000533.1:0-6057 GCF_042750055.1 Streptomyces sp. NPDC059456 | reverse complement strand
CGGCAACGGCGTCACCGGCGTGGGCCTCGGCAACGCCGTCACGGGCAACGACTGCGCGAACACCGGAGACGGCGTCGAGCAGGGCGTCCGCACCCTTGTCGGCCAGTTCGCCGACGGCGGGGGCGACGACCCCGGCCTCCAGCATGCGGGCGCGGATCCCGTACAGGCCCAGCCGGGTCAGCCGCACCATCCCGTACCGGGAGACGTCCTCGTCGTCGGCGCCGGCCGCCGAACCGGCCGCGAGCTCCTCGTCGTCGGCCTCCGCCATGAGCGCCTCGTCGACGGGCCGGAACTCGACGAGCCCGATCGGCTCCAGCTGCCGGAACTGGTCGTCGAGCCGCATCATCGCGTCCGAGACCTGCTCCAGTACGGCATCGGTCGGCTCGCCCATGTCCTCGGGGACGACCATCGAGGCGGCGAGCACGGGCAGCGGAATCGGCCCGTCCGACGCGCCGTGTTCGGAGACCGAGAGCAGGTAGAGGTTGGCGAGGACCCCGTCGAGGAAGTCCGCCTCGCGGCCGGGGTTCCAGTCGAGCCGGTCGAAGTCGATCTCGCCGCCCGCGTCCAGCGCGTCGACGAGGTCGTCCAGATCGGGCACGGCCGCATCCGCGAGCACCGTGTCGAGGGCCGCCAGCCACAGGTCGAGCACCTCGGCGGGAGCCCCACCGGTCACCAGTGCCAGGTCCTCGCCGGGCACGGCGGTGCCGGACTCCTCCTCGGCGCCCCCGGCCCCGTCACCCCCGTCACCCGCGTCATCGGGTTCGGTCACGTCGACGAGGCCGGTGTCCACGGCGACCCGCCAGGCCTGGCTCGCGAGCACCGGGCCCTCCTCGTCGGCGGGGTCGAGGCCGAGCGCGGCGGCGGCCTCGGGCAGCTGGGCGGCGACGAGTTCGCCGCCGACACCGACGCGGGTGTCCGGTCCGGCCCAGCGGGCCAGCCGTACGGCGCGGGCGAACAGCGGGGCGCCGAGGGCGTCGCGGGCCAGTTCCGCGTCGGACGGCAGCCGTACCGGCGGCAGCGTGGGGTGCGGCTCTGCGGACATGGGGCGGTCTCCTCGCGGACGCGGTGGGGCGGCGGGCACGGCCCCCCTGGGGCGGCCGTCCGGCGCACCAGAGTAGACGCATTTCGGGCGCGCCCGGCGGGCCATCTCCTTTGGTTCATCCCACAGTCAGCTGCCGTATCCCCTGGAGACCTTGACAACTTCCCTGGTCACACAGGAAATTGACGCGCGTAGACCTATGGGGGCCCGGCGGGATTCCTGCGGATCTCCTGCGGCCCAGCCGTGGAACCCGCGTACGAATCCGGCCAAAACCACGCATCATCCTTCGTTTTCCTTCCTCCACACACCGGAGTTCCTGACCATGCGCTCCTCGCATCCCCGTTCCGCCGCCGTCTCGGCACTCGTCGCCACCGCCCTGGCCACCGGCCTGCTGGCGGGCACCGCCGACGCGGCCGAAGGCGCCGCGTCCGCCGATCCGGTACGCATCCACGACATCCAGGGCACCACCCGGATATCCCCGCTCAACGGCAAGCAGGTGGCCGATGTCGCGGGCATCGTGACGGGTGTGCGCACCTACGGCTCGCGCGGCTTCTGGATGCAGGACCCGGACGCCGACGACAACGACGCGACCAGTGAGGGCATCTTCGTCTTCACCAGCTCCGCCCCGACCGTGGCCGTCGGCGACGCCGTCAAGGTCTCCGGTCTGGTCGGCGAGTACGTCCCCGGCGGCGTCTCTTCCGGCAACCAGTCGGTCACCCAGATCTCCAAGCCGGCCGTGACCGTGGTCTCCTCGGGCAACGCGCTGCCCGAGGCCGTCGCGATCAACGAGTACAACGTGCCCGCCGAGTACGCCCCGGCGGGCGACCCGGCCGCCGCGAACAGCATCAACGGCCTGACGCTGGACCCCTCGCGCTACGCCCTGGACTTCTACGAGTCCCTCGAGGGCATGAACGTGAAGATCGGCAACTCGCGGGTGGTCGGCGCCACCGACCCGTACGCGGAGCTGTGGGTCACGGTCAAGGGCTGGGAGAACACCGCCAAGCGCGGCGGCACGCTCTACGGTTCGTACGAGTCCCAGAACACCGGCCGGCTCCAGGTCCAGCAGCTCGCGCCGCTCGCGCAGCAGCCCTTCCCGGTGGCGAACGTCGGCGACAAGCTGACCGGCACCACCGAGGGCCCGCTGGACTTCAACCAGTTCGGCGGCTACACCCTGGTGGCCCGCACCCTCGGCACGGTCAAGGCGGGCACCCTCGCCCCCGAGAAGACCAAGGCCCAGGCGCCCGGCGAGCTCGCGGTGGCCACGTACAACGTGGAGAACCTCGACCCGACCGACCCGCAGCAGAAGTTCGACAACCTGGCCAAGGCGGTCGTCGAGAACCTCGCCTCGCCCGACATCGTCGCCCTGGAGGAGATCCAGGACAACAACGGCGCCAAGAACGACGGCACCGTCTCGGCCGAGGAGACCATCAAGAAGTTCACCGCGGCCATCGTGGCGGCGGGCGGCCCGGCCTACGAGTGGCGGACCATCAACCCCGAGAACAACAAGGACGGCGGCGAGCCCGGCGGCAACATCCGCCAGGTGTTCCTCTTCAACCCCGCCCGCGTCTCCTTCACCGACCGCGCCGCGGGCGACTCGCTGACCGCGACCGGCGTGACCAAGGAGAACGGCAAGGCCGCCCTGACCCACTCCCCCGGCCGGATCGACCCGGCCAACCCGGCGTGGGCCGACAGCCGCAAGCCGCTGGCCGGCGAGTTCGTCTTCCGCGGCCGTACGGTCTTCGTCATCGCCAACCACTTCGGCTCCAAGGGCGGCGACGAGGGCCTGACCTCGATCCACCAGCCTCCGGTCCGCTCTTCGGAGACCAAGCGGCTGCTCCAGGCGCAGGCGGTGAACTCCTTCGTCAAGGACATCCTCGCGGCCGACAAGAACGCTGACGTCCTCGCCGTCGGTGACATCAACGACTTCGAGTTCTCGGGCACCGCGAAGGCGCTGGAGGACGGCGGGGCGCTGTACTCGGCGATCAAGTCGCTGCCGAAGGCGGAGCGCTACTCGTACGTGTACCAGGGCAACGCGCAGGTGCTGGACCAGATCCTGACCAGCCCGGCGATCAAGAACTTCACGTACGACAGCGTCCACATCAACGCGGAGTTCTCGGCGCAGAACAGCGACCACGACCCGCAGGTGCTGCGCTTCCGCCCGTAACCGCGGCGCGGAACCGAGCCACGGGGGCCCGGACGCGAGGCGGTCCGGGCCCCCTGCCACACTTCCGTTCATGATCTTCCGTGTCGCCACCCGCGCCGACCTGCCCGTCGTACTGGGCCTGCTGGCGGACGCCGGCCGGGAGCGGGCCGAGGTCACCGAGGCGCACGAACGAGCCTTCGCCGCCATCGAGGCGGACCCGCGCAACGAGCTGCTGGTGCTGGCCGAGGCCGGGACGGTACTGGGCTGCCTCCAGCTGACGTACGTCCCCGGCCTCGGCCAGGGAGGACGCGAACGGGCGCTGGTCGAGGCCGTACGGGTGCGCGCCGACCGGCGGGGCGGCGGGCTCGGCGCGGAGCTGATGCGGCTGGCCGTGGCGCGGGCGCGCGAGCGCGGCTGCGGCCTGGTCCAGCTGACCAGCAACAAGCAGCGGACCGACGCCCACCGCTTCTACGAGCGGCTGGGGTTCGCACGCAGCCACGAGGGGTTCAAGCTGCACCTGGAGCAGTGAGCGCCGGCGTCGCGCCGGTACCGCACCGGTGCCTGTGCGGCGAAGTCGGGGACTTTCGGCCCTGGCGTGACGCTCGCCACATCATGACCCATTCGACCCGGGTTGTGGTGTTGAGTGTCCCCACGCTCCACCATGTCCCCCCGCACCCCCGGAGGACCGTGTGTTCGCCTCGCTCTCGCTCGCCCAGGAAATCGGCCTCGCCGTCCTGCTCGTGGCCGCCGTCGTGTGGGTGCGCGGTCTCGGCCACATGCGGCGGGACTCCCGCTCCCACCACCCGGTGCCCGGCACGTACGAGGGCATCGCGGTGATCCCGGCCCAGCGCAGCGCGGCCACGCACCCGATGGAGTCGGTCGAACTGACCGAGGCCGAGGAAGAGGCCTTCGCGGGCCTGATCCGCAGCATCCCCCTGCACTGACCGGCCCACCCCGGCGGCGCCCTCCCCCGCTCGGGGCGGGAGGACGTCCCGGGACGCGGCCCGGGAAAGGCACGACGCCCTCACCGCCCCCTTGCCGGGGCCGGTGAGGGCGTCGCGGCGTTCCGGGCCGCCGGGCCCGGTCGCGGCCGTCAGTTGTGGCTGTGCAGGACCTCGTTCAGGCCGCCCCAGACCGCGTTGTTCGGGCGGGCCTCGACCGTGCCGGTGACCGAGTTGCGGCGGAAGAGGATGTTGCTCGCGCCGGAGAGCTCCAGGGCCTTGACGATCTGGCCGTCCGGGAGGGTGACGCGGGTGCCCGCGGTGACGTACAGGCCGGCCTCGACGATGCACTCGTCGCCCAGGGCGATGCCCACGCCCGCCTCGGCGCCGATCAGGCAGCGCTCGCCGATCGAGATGATCTGCTTGCCGCCGCCCGAGAGGGTGCCCATCGTGGAGGCGCCGCCGCCGATGTCGGAGCCGTTGCCGATCACGACGCCCGCCGAGATGCGGCCCTCGATCATGGAGGTGCCGAGGGTGCCGGCGTTGAAGTTGACGAAGCCCTCGTGCATGACGGTGGTGCCCTCGGCGAGGTGCGCGCCCAGGCGGACCCGGTCCGCGTCGGCGATGCGCACGCCCTTGGGGGCGACGTAGTCCGTCATCCGCGGGAACTTGTCGATCGAGGTGACCTGGAGGTACAGGCCCTCGGCGCGCGCGTTCAGCCGTACGGTCTCCACCTGGTCGACGGCGACCGGGCCCAGCGAGGTCCAGGCGACGTTGGCCAGCAGCCCGAAGACGCCGTCCAGGCTCTGGCCGTGCGGCTTGACCAGGCGGTGGCTGAGCAGGTGCAGGCGCAGGTAGGCGTCGTGGGCGTCCAGCGGCTTGTCCTCCAGGGAGGAGATCACGGTGCGGACGGCTACGACCTCGACGTCGCGGACCGCGTCCAGGCGGATCGCCTTGGCCGCGGCGGCACCCAGGAGCTGCACGGCCTGGTCGGCGGTGAGGCGCTCGGTGCCGGCCGGGCCGGGCTCGGCGACCAGCTCGGGGGCGGGGAACCAGGTGTCGAGGACGGTGCCGTCGGCGGCGATGGTGGCAAGTCCGGCGGCGACGGCGCCGGTGGTACGCGTAGCAGTCATGCCCGAAACCTAACCGGCGACGGCCCGAGGGTGCGAACCGGTCTCATGTGCCGGTCGCGCCGCGTGTCGCGTCCCGCGGCGTGCCTCCCGGCGGGCCTCGCGCCGCGCCGCGTACAGCACCGCCGCGCCCGCGCCCGACGCCAGTGCGGCGCACAGCGGCCACAGCAGCCCGGGGGCGGCCGCGTACAGGGCCCCGCCGAGCGGCGGCCCCAGGACGACGCCGCTGACCGAGACGCCCGCGTACAGGCTCTGGAACCGCCCGATGGCGTGCTCGGGCGCCTGGTCGGCGACGTACGCGGTGGCGGTGGTCTTGTACAGGATCTCGCCGAGGCTGAGCAGCACCATCATGGCGGCGGCGCTCGCGATCCCGACCCCGGCCGACAGCGCCGCGTACCCGGCGCCGACCAGGACGAGGCCGGTCCCGATGACGGGGAGCGGCGGCCGGGCGCGCAGGGCGACGGCCGCCGGGAGCTCCAGCAGCAGGATGACGGCGCCGTTGAGGGCGATCACGAGGCCGAAGGAGCGGGTGCCCTGCCCGTGGTCGGCGAGGAAGACGGGGAAGGTGGAGTACTGCTGGCGGTAGACGAGGTCGGTCACCAGGATCGCGCCGAGCAGCACGAGCACGGCCGGGCGGGCCCGGAGCTCCTCCCGCACGCCGCGGCCCGGACCCCCCGCCCGGGCCCCGGCGGGGCGGGGGGGGGGGCCCCGGGCCGGCCGCGGCGCCGGGCCGTGGCGGTTGGGGGCCGCGCCCCGCCCCCGGCAGGCCTCCAGGATCTCGGGACCGCCGCGCCGGTGGATGGC
>NZ_JBHYVA010000532.1:0-6062 GCF_042750055.1 Streptomyces sp. NPDC059456 | reverse complement strand
GGGGCGGGGCGGGGCCCGCGGGTGGGCGGGGCGCGCTGCTGGAGGTTGGGGGGGTGGGGGCCGTGGGGCTCCCCCCCGCGGTCGCGGAAGAAGTCTTCGGGATCGGCGCCGGCCGCGAGGGAGCCTGCGAGCAGGACCCCGTGGGCGGGCAGCGCCTCGGGGAGGTCGGCGGCCAGGGCGGGGCAGCCGGCGAGCTCGGCGAGGGTGGCGGCGAAGCGGCGCCCCGCCGGGCCGGCGCCGGCGCCCTCGCTCCAGATGAGCGGGAGGGCCCCGGCGAGCTCGGAGGCGAGGGTCTTGGCCGGGTTGGAGTACGTGGCGATGGCCGGCCCGCAGCGCTCGGCGGTGCGGTCGAGCCGGTCGGCGACGCGCTGGAGGGTCTCGGGCGCGGCGGTGATCAGCCCGACCTTGTCGAGGAGCACGAGCAGCGGGGTCAGCAGGGCCCACAGGGCGCCGGGGCCGGCCGCGGCGGACTCGTCGTACTCCTGGTAAGGGGCCTTGGCCATCGGGACGAGGAGCCCGTGCGCGCCGTCCACGGCCTCGCTCAGCGGGGACCGCTCGGGCGCGACGGCGACGACGGTGCAGCCGCGCCGGTAGGCCTGCTCGGCGAGGACGGCGAGTCCGGGTTCGGTGCCGTCGGTGGTGGCGATGAGCAGCAGGTCGACGGAGCCGGCCCAGCCGGGCAGCGCCCAGCGCAGGGCTCCGGCGGCGTGGGCGACGCCGGTGGGGTGCAGCCGGATGACGGGGGCGGAGGCTCCGGCGAGGGCGCCGAGCAGGTCGGCGACTCCGGTGGCGGCGGTGCCGGGCCCGGCGATGAGGACGGCGCGGGGCCGGCCGTCGGGGCGCAGGTCGGCGAGGCCGGCCTCGGTGGCGTGCCGGGCCGCGGTGCGGACTCTGGCCCCGGCCTCGGCGGCGCCGCGGAGCAGGCCGCGGCGGTCGGCGCGGGCGAGCTCGTCCGGTGCGTCGAGGAGCGACTCGTCGAGCATGGCGGCCTCCGGCTGTCGAAGAAGGGCGTGCGACTCGGTTGCTCGGGCGCCCGGCGCTGCGGCGGGCGCCCCTGTGCTGCCTGTGCGGCTGCGGCCCGGGGCGGGCGGGCCCGGGCCCCGGGGCCGTGGTGGCCTGGGCTCGGGCGGGACGGGGCCTCAGGCGGGGCGGCGGGCCTCGTCGACGAGGAGGACCGGGATGCCGTCGCGGACCGGGTAGGCGAGGCCGCAGTCCCGGCCGGTGCAGATCAGCTCGGGGGCCGTCTCGTCGGCCGACTTGTCCTCGAGGGGCGAGTGGCAGGCGGGGCAGGCGAGGATCTCCAGAAGGCCGGCTTCGAGCGGCATGGGGCGCTTCCCTTCGAACATGCGGATTGGGCGAGGTCAGCGTACCGCCGAGTCACCTGCGGTGCGGCCCGACGGCGTCGGACGCGGGCGCATCAGGCGCGGACGAGGGCGAGGACCTCGTCGCGGATCTTGACGAGCTGCGCGGCGTCGCGGGCCTCGACGTTCAGGCGCAGCAGCGGCTCGGTGTTGGAGGCGCGCAGGTTGAACCACCAGTCGGCGGAGGTGACGGTGAGGCCGTCCAGCTCGTCGAGGGTGATGCCGTCCAGCGGGCCGTAGACGGCCTTGACCGCGGCGACGCGGTCGGCCTGGTCGGCGACGGTGGAGTTGATCTCGCCGGAGCCCACGTAGCGGTCGTAGGAGGCGACGAGGTCGGAGAGGGCGCCGTCCTGGCCGCCGAGGGCCGCGAGGACGTGGAGCGCGGCGAGCATGCCGGTGTCCGCGTTCCAGAAGTCCTTGAAGTAGTAGTGCGCCGAGTGCTCGCCGCCGAAGATCGCGCCGGTCTTCGCCATCTCCTCCTTGATGAAGGAGTGGCCGACCCGGGTGCGCACCGGGGTGCCGCCGTTCTCGCGGACGACCTCGGGGACGGACCAGGAGGTGATCAGGTTGTGGATGACCGTGCCGGTGCCGCCGTTGCGGGCCAGTTCGCGGGAGGCGACCAGGGCGGTCACGGCGGACGGGGAGACGCCCTCGCCGCGCTCGTCGACGACGAAGCAGCGGTCCGCGTCACCGTCGAAGGCGAGGCCGAGGTCGGCGCCCTCGGCCTTCACGCGGGCCTGGAGGTCGACGAGGTTCTTCGGGTCCAGCGGGTTGGCCTCGTGGTTCGGGAAGGTCCCGTCGAGCTCGAAGTACATGGGGACGAGTTCCAGGGGCAGGCCCTCGAACACGGTGGGGACGGTGTGGCCGCCCATGCCGTTGCCCGCGTCCACGACCACCTTGAGCGGGCGGATGGAGCCGAGGTCGACCAGGGACTTCAGGTGCGCGGCGTAGCCGGCGAGGGTGTCCTGCTCGGTGACGGTGCCGGGGACGGTGCCGGCCGCGATCGCGGGGGCGCCCTCGTCGGACCACTTCTCGGCGAGCTCGCGGATGGTGGACAGGCCGGTGTCCTGGCCGACCGGGGCGGCGCCCGCGCGGCAGAGCTTGATGCCGTTGTACTGGGCCGGGTTGTGCGAGGCGGTGAACATCGCGCCGGGCAGGTCCAGCACGCCGGAGGCGTAGTAGAGCTGGTCGGTGGAGCACAGGCCGATCAGGGTGACGTCCACGCCGCGGGCGGCCGCGCCGCGCGCGAAGGCGGCGGACAGGGCGGGGGAGGAGGGCCGCATGTCGTGGCCCACCACTATCGCGGTGGCCTCGGTGACCTCCACGAACGCGGCACCGAACAGCTCGGCCAGCGACTCGTCCCACTCGTCCGGTACGACACCACGTACGTCGTACGCCTTGACGATGTTCGAAAGATCTGCGGCCACTGCTGACTGCCTTCCTGATGGTCCTGTGCGGGGCCACCGACCCTACCCTGCGCGGAAGGCGGGTCCCGATGGGAGAGGAATGTCAGGAATCGGGCGATCGCAGGACGCGCAGGTGTCCGCGGCGCGTCTCGCCGGTGTTGCCGCCCCGGCCCGGTCCGGTTCCGCCGGCCTCGGCGGCGCGGTCGTGCGGACGCGCCGCCTCACGGACGGCATTGGCCAGGGCTTCGAGGTCGTCGCCGCTGGGGCGGGACGGCGCGGAGCCGTCGGTCAGGCGCACGACGTCCCAGCCGCGCGGGGCGGTCAGGCGCTCGGAGTGCTCGGCGCACAGGTCGTAACAGTGGGGTTCGGCGTAGGTGGCGAGCGGGCCGAGAACTGCGGTCGAATCGGCGTAGACGTACGTCAGTGTCGCGACGGCAGGGCGGCCGCACGCGGTGCGCGAACAGCGACGTACAAGGCTCACGACGTTGGACGGTACCGCACTCTTGACCGGGCCGCGACGACTCTCCCGCGGGCCACTCCCCCGTGTCGTGCCTGCGGGAGGGCGTGGCGGGTCCGGAAAGGCCCGGGCCGCAAGGGCTCTGCGGGCTACGCTGCGGGGGTGACGGACACCCCCCTGCCCCCCGGCCCGCCCCGCTCCGCCGAGCCTCCCGCCGAGCCGCGGACGCGGCGTCGCGACCGGCACGGGCGGGGCATGCGGGGGCCGCTGGCGCCGCCGCAGGTGCCGCTGTCGGCGAGCCGGGCGGAGCTGTTCGGCGATCTCGTACGGGACTCCGTGGAGCGGCTGGAGCGGCGGTGGCCGCAGCTGGCGGAGGTGGAGTTCGTGGTCGCGGACGTGCCGGGACCGCCGGGCGGTCCGGACGCCGGCTGGAACGACGAGGCGGTGCCGCTCGGGGCGCTGTCGGAGGCGACGGGGGCGGGGCGGCCGGCGCGGGTGGTGGTGTTCCGGCGGCCGGTGGAGATCCGGACGAAGAGCCGGGACGAGCGGGCGCTGCTCGTGCACGAGATCGTGGTGGAGCAGGTGGCGGAGCTGCTCGGGCTGTCCCCCGAGACGGTGGACCCCCGGTACGGCCAGGACTGACAACCGCCGGGCCCGGGCCGGGCCCGGCGGCGGCTAGTCGGTCAGGACCGTGAGGTCCTGGGCGGCCTTGGGGACCGAGACCATCGCGTGGTCGTCCGACAGCACCTGGATCGTGAACATCGGGATGCCCTCGCCGGGCAGCGTCAGGGTGCGCGACGCGTACACGGGCCCGCCGGAGAGGGTCTCGACCGTCAGCGCGTAGGCGCCCTTGGCCCCGGCCGGGGCCAGCGTCACCGTCTGGGTCGTGCCCGTCTTGACGGTGACCTCCTTCGAGGCCGGCTCCCCGGCCTCCGTGCCCGCCGACGCCGTCACCTTGACCTTGGCGTCGGTGCCGCCGGCCGCCGTCAGCGAGAGCACCGTCGCGTTCTCGTCCGCGCGGGCGTCGGCGACCGTGGCGCGCGTCCCGACCGGCCCGGCCGCGGGGATGAAGCCCAGCTCCTGCTTGGCACCGCTGCCGCGGACCACGCGCAGGGCCGCCACCACGGGCACGGCCTTCTTGCCCTTCCCCGGGGCGAGCACCAGCGAGCCCGCCTCGCCGCGGGTCACGTCCTTGAGGTCCAGACTGGCCGTCATACCGCCCCTGACGTGCAGTTGTTCGCTGCCCGCCGGGGTGATCGAGCCGTTCGCGCCGGCCAGCTTGACGGTGAGGTCCGCGTCCTCCTCGCCGGGCGCGAAGGCGACCAGCCGGACGGAGGTGGCGTCCGCCGGGATTCCGGGCAGCACGAGCGAGCCGGCCGGATCGGCGGAGGCCGCCAGCCAGTCGGCGCCCACGCCTTCCTCACCGACCTGCACGGAGGCGCCGACCCGGCCCGCACGGGTCGTCACATGGGCGGTGACGTCCGCGAGCTGGGCGCCCGGGGCGAGGGAGGCCAGCGAGACCGCCTTGGTGGACCTGGGGTCGATCCGGATGTTCTCGCCGGTGCCGCCCTCGGACTTGACCGTCCCGTCCGGGCCGAACATCTTGATGTCGATCACGGCCGCGGTGTCGTCCGGATTGGTGAGGTGCACGTAGTCCTCGCGCCCCTTGGCCGTGCTCGCGCCGGGGAACCAGAAGTCGGTGCCGGGCGTCGTGCAGCCGACCCCGAGGAGGCCGCGCGCCCGGCCGACCCCGACCTTCGTCGTCTGCTGCGCCGTCCAGCCGGGGGCCAGGACCCCGTCGGCGACACCCGTCAGCGCGGGGGCCTCCGCGCCGTTGGCGCCGGCCCCGGCGGGCTTGCCGCGCTCCTTGAGCTCCAGCACCGGCTTGGCCTCCTTGGTCGCGCCGAGGAGGCGGGCCGTGCCCTTGCCCCCGCCGGCCGCGCCGGGGGTGATCGCCGTGTACGTGGTCTCCGCGATGTCCGAGGAGCTGGGCGCCGGGCACACCAGCGCGGAGCGCTCCACCGGCATCCGGGCCGCGGCCGCCGGCCTGGCGTCGGCGGCCGGGGCGGCGGGTGCGGTGAGGTGGGCGACGCCGGTGACGGCCGCCAGGGCCGCGGCCACCGCCGCCAGCGTCAGGGGTGCGCGCTGCTTCACTGCTGGGGGCTCCCGTCCGGACGCGGCTGGTGCTGTCCGTAGGTGTCGTACTGCTGCTCGTACGGCGGGTAGGGGTACGGCGGCTGCTGCGGCTGCTGCGGCTGCTGCGGGTACGGCTGCTGGTCTTCGTAGCCCTGCTGCGGGTACGGGTACTGCTCGTACCCCGGCGCCTGGGCGGGCCCCGGCACGTACGGCTGCTGGGGCTGCTGGGGCTGCTGGGGCTGCTGGTCGTACGCGTAGCCCTGTTCCTCGTACGCCTGGTACGCGTACGCGTCGTCGCCGTAGACCGGCTGCGCCGGGATCCCCGCGTACGGATCGGCGACGGCGCCCGCGCCCTCCTCGGCGGCGGTCGGCGCCGCGGCCCGGGACTGCGCCTCGGCGCGCAGCCGGCGGGCCCGGCGGCCCTCGCCGGCCTCGCCCGAGGCGGCTCCGTCGGGGCCGTCCGTCTCCTCCTCCGGCAGGTCGTCGTCGAGGCGGGCCCGGCGGCCCGGCAGGGCCATGACGAGCAGGACGAGCGCGAGCAGGCCCTGCGCCCAGTGCCAGGCGGTGCGCATCAGCGCGTCCTCGTGGACGAGGTCGAGGCGGCCGCCGGAGGCGGGGCGTTGGATGCCCAGGGCGCACCCGCCGCGGGTCGTTGGGGTGAGGGGGTGGGCGTGGAGGGTGGGCGTCGAGCCCGCGGCCGCG
>NZ_JBHYVA010000531.1:0-6079 GCF_042750055.1 Streptomyces sp. NPDC059456 | reverse complement strand
TTGGCGGCCCCCATGGCGCCCCCCGGGGGGGTCCCGGGGGGGGGGTCCGCCGTTCCCGCCGTACGGGCGTGACCCCGGCGGGGCTACCAGGCCGACGGGTTCGTGGCGTCCGTGGCGAAGACCGAGCCGTCCGGGGCCGAGGCGTAGACGCGGCCGGCGGCGGCCACCGGTGACGGGAGGGACGCCGTGAACGTGTTCGGGGCGGAGGCCATCCGCGGCTTGGTCTGGCCGGCCGGGCGGCCGGATCCCGCGTCGACCGCCAGCAGCCGGCCGTCCGGGGCCGTCAGGTAGACCCGCCCGTCGGCGAACACCGGCCGGGACGCGACCGCCAGGCCCGTCTCCAGCCGCCACTCCTCCCGGGCCGCGCCGATCGCCGCCAGCCCGCCCGACGCGCCGAACGCGTACACCACCCCGTCCGGGCCCACCGACGCCTGTGCCTGGTAGAGCGGCGTCGCCAGCTGCACCCGCTTCACGGCACGCGTGCCCAGATCCACCCGCACGACCGCGTCCGTCTTCATCTGCACGTCGCCGTCCAGCAGGTAGATCCCGCCCTGCGCCACACCGACGGGCTTGAGCAGCCCCGCGGTCCGCAGCTGCCAGCGGGCCGTGCCGTTCGCCGGGTCCACCGCCGTGAGCTGCGTCGACCTGCCGTCGCCGTCCGGCGTCGACACGTACACCGCCGGTACCTGGCCGCCGGCCTCCTCCGGGCCGCTCCACCAGACGGAGCCGACGCCGCCGATCTGCTTCGTCCAGCGCGGGGCCCCGGTCGCCGCGTCCAGCGCGGTGACGCTCCCGTTCGCCGCGACGGCCAGTACCAGCGCCCCGGCGGGGACGACGTGCGCGCCGCCGGGCAGGCCGTGCCGCCAGCGTTCCCCACCCGTGGCCGGGTCCCGGGCCTGGAGCAGTTCGCTGCCCTGCGCCACCGCGAGGACGAGTCCGCCCGCGTACAGCGGGGCGTCCTTCGCGGTCCGGGTGCCGGCGGGGGTGTTCGCCGGGACGGACCACATCACCGACCCGTTCGCCGGGCTGAGGCGGGCCGCGGCCAGCCCCGCACCCGAGCAGTACAGGGCCGAGCCCTGCCAGGAACAGGCGACGGTCGACTGGCCCTGGCCCTGGCCCTGGCTCTGCCCCTGTCCCTGGCCGCCGCTCAGCGGGACCGCCCACGGCACGAACGGCTGCTGTGACGGCGCGCCGTGGCCGGACCGCTCCGCGGCGAGCCGCTGCGCGTCGCCGCCGCCGTCGGATCCGAACGCCAGGTATCCGCCGGTCGCCGCGACCGCCAGCAGCAGCCCGAGCCCCGCCGCCACGAACACCGGCCTGCGCCGCCTCGTGCCCCGGTCCGCGCGGCCGGGCGCGACCCGGTCCCGCCGGTGGGTGGGTTCCTCGGCCGGGACCGCGGACCCCGCCCCGAGCGGTGGCCGCGGCTGCGGGATGAAGCTCTGGGTGTCCTCGGAGGTCGGGTACGCCACCGCCCGCATCTCCGCGATCAGCTGCTCCGCGGTGGGCCGGTCCGCCGGCTCCTTCGCCAGGCACCGCGCGACGAGCGGTACGAGCTGTTCCGGCAGCCCGGTCAGGTCGGGCTCGCCGTGCACCACCTGGTACGCCACGAGGTAGTGGCTGTCGGAGTCGAACGGCCCGTGCCCCGTCGCCGCATGGACGAGCACGGCCCCCAGGGCGAAGACGTCCGCGGCCGTCCCCACTTCCCGCGGCCGCTGGAACTGCTCCGGCGCCATGTACGGCGGCGTCCCGATCAGCTTTCCGGTCTCGGTCCGCAGATCGCTGTCCGCCGGCCGCGAGATGCCGAAGTCGATGACCCGCACCCCGTCCGGGGCCATCAGCACGTTGCTGGGCTTGAGGTCCCGGTGGACGACGCCCGCCCGGTGGATGTCCCGCAGGGCCTCCGCCAGTCCGGCGGCGAGCCGGGCCAGTTCCGGCGGGTCCAGCACCCGCTCCCGTACGCGCTCGGACAGCGTCGGGGCGTCGATGAACAGGGTGGCCATCCACGGCCGTTCGGCATCCGGATCGGCGTCCACGACGGGCGCGGTGAACGCCCCGCTCACGCGCCGGGCGGCGGTGACCTCCTGCCGGAAACGGGCCCGGAACTCCGGGTCGACCGCATGCTCGGCATGCACGATCTTGACGGCGAGTTTCAGCCCCGATCCGGAGGTGGCCAGATGGACCACGCCCATGCCTCCGGAACCGAGCACCGATTCGAGTCGGTACTGCCCGGCGTACTCCGGAAAGCCCACGTAGTCCGCGCGCAGCGAATGCACCGCTCACCACCCCCGCCGGAGCCTAGTCGATGTGCCGTACGAATCTCCAAGGGTCCTGCTACCCTGCGCGAGTTGCGCACGGCAACACCCACGGGGGGAGATTTCGCATGTCGGTGGAGAACGATTCCAGCCAAGTCCAGAGCGTTGCCTCGGGCTCCGGATTCCCGACGTTTCCGGTCGCGCCGGGCTACCGGGTGAACGTCCGCAGCGGCCCCGGCACCAACTACTCGATCGTGGGCGTGCTGCCGTACGGCGCGTCGGTCGGCATCCGCTGCCAGTGCGAGGGCACCAACGTCTCGGGCCCGTACGGCACGACCGACATCTGGGACTGCATCGGCAACGGCGAGTTCGTCTCCGACGCGTACGTGAAGACCGGCAGCGACGGCTACGTCGCCTCCCGCTGCGGCTGACCCCGCCCGCGGCGGCCGTGCCCCGGCCGGGCGCGCGGCCCCCGTCTGACACGTGAGACGACCGGGGCGCGGCGGGCCCGGCGGGGGATAATCGCCGGTGTGAACGACGACGACCAGCGAGACCAGACCCCGGCCGAGCCCGCCGCCCGGCCCGCTGCGGCCGCCGGGCCCCAGCCCGAGCCGATCAAGTTCTTCGGCACCACCTGGGTGAACCACGACGGCAACTACGCCCTGCGCCGCGTCGGCATGGCCGCCGCCTCGCTCGTCACCGCCGTGGCCGCGGCCATGCTGCTCCGCCTCTCCTACGAGGGCCTGGAGATCGGCAACGTCGGCCCGTTCCTCAGCATCTCCGTCGTCGTCCTCTTCGCGATCGCCAGTTCCATCGCCTTCGCCAAGACCTGGGACTCCTTCAAGCAGCGTCCCGCCCCGTCCTCCGACGAGGCCGCCCTCAAGGGCCTGAAGACGATCGGTTTCATCGGCTCCCTCATCGCGTACTTCCTGCGCTGCTTCGCCGAGGCTCCCGGCGAACAGCTCCGCCGCGCCGAGTACGAGCGCGCCACCGCCGAGTTCGCCCGCCGCCGCAGCACCCGTACGGGCAACCCGGCCGCACGCCGTCCCAAGCGGAAGAAGTAGTCCTCCTCCCTCCCGGTGATTGACGCCCCGGCACCGCCAGGAGCATTATTCATCACATGATGAATAATCGAGAGCGAGAGACGGCGGCCACCACCGCCGTGCACGCCCGCGGCCTCACCGTCCGCCGCGGCACCGGCCGCACCCCCCGCACCGTCATCGACGACATCGCCTTCGACGTCCCCCGCGGCCGCATCACCGGCCTCCTCGGCCCCTCCGGCTGCGGCAAGTCCACCCTCATGCGCTCCGTCGTCGGCACCCAGGCCCACGTCACCGGCACCCTCGAGGTCCTCGGCCGCCCCGCCGGCCACCCCGAGCTCCGCTCCCGCATCGGCTACGTCACCCAGGCGCCCTCCGTCTACGACGACCTCACCGTCCGGCAGAACCTCGACTACTTCGCCGCCGTCCTCGACCCTTCCCCCCGCTTCGCTGGGCAGGCCCCTCGCCGCGCCGCCGCCGACCGCCGCCGCGACACCGTCACCCGCGCCATCGCCGACGTCGACCTCACCACCCACGCCACCGCACTCGCCGGCAACCTCTCCGGCGGCCAGCGCAACCGGGTCTCCCTCGCCGTCGCCCTGCTCGGCACCCCCGAGCTCCTCGTCCTCGACGAACCCACCGTCGGCCTCGACCCCGTCCTGCGCCGCGACCTGTGGAACCTCTTCCACGACATCGCCGCCACCCGCGGCACCACGATCCTCGTCTCCTCCCACGTCATGGACGAGGCCGAGCGCTGCCACGACCTGCTCCTCATGCGCGAGGGCCGGATCCTCGCCCAGGACACCCCCGACGCACTGCGCACCCGTACCCGGTCCGCCACCGTCGAAGAGGGCTTCCTCCGCCTCGTCGACGAGGCCAACGCCGACGCCCGCGCCGACGCCCGTGCCACCGGCCTCGCCGACACCGAAATCCCCGCAGCCCCCGCAGCCCCCGCCGCAGTCCAGGAGCAGAACCGATGACCGCCACCACCGCCCTCAGCGGCGCCCGCACCGCCGCCACCGCCGCCCGGGTCCTGCGCCAGCTGCGCCACGACCCGCGCTCCATCGCACTGATGCTGCTGGTCCCCGTACTGATGCTGACGCTGCTGCGCTTCGTCTTCGACGGCAGCCCGCGCACCTTCGACAGCATCGGGGCGTCCCTCCTCGGGATCTTCCCCCTCATCACCATGTTCCTGGTGACCTCGATCGCCACCCTGCGCGAGCGCACCTCCGGCACCCTCGAACGCCTCCTCGCCATGCCGCTGGGCAAGGGCGACCTGATCGGCGGCTACGCCCTCGCCTTCGGCGCCGTGGCCGTCGTCCAGTCCCTCCTCGCCACCGGCCTGGCCCTGTGGCTCCTCGGCCTCGACGTCGTCGGCTCGCCCTGGCTGCTCCTGCTCGTCGCACTGCTCGACGCGCTGCTCGGCACCGCCCTCGGCCTGTTCGTTTCCGCCTTCGCCGCCAGCGAGTTCCAGGCCGTCCAGTTCATGCCGGCCGTGATCTTCCCCCAGCTCCTGCTCTGCGGGCTCTTCGCCGCCCGCGACACCATGCAGCCCGTCCTCGAAGGCATCTCGAACGTGCTGCCCATGTCCTACGCCGTCGACGGCATGACGCAGGTCCTCACCCACACCGACATGACCGCCGACTTCGTCCGCGACGCCGTCATCGTCGCCGCCTGCGCGCTGCTCGTCCTCGCCCTCGGCGCGGCCACCCTCCGCCGCCGCACCCCCTGACCGCACTGCGGACACCCCCTCGTCACGGGGCCCCCGGGTGCAAGGATGAGGACGTACGTCCTGAAGGTTCGTTCGGCGAGGTGAATCGGGCATGACCCAGACAGTCGCAGTCCTCGGTACCGGCAAGATCGGCGAGGCCCTGCTCAGCGGGATGATCCGGGGCGGCTGGCCCGCCTCCAAACTCCTCGTCACCGCCCGCCGCCCCGAGCGCGCCGAGGAGCTCCGCTCCCGCTACGGCGTCGAGGCCGTCAGCAACGCGGAGGCCGCCAAGCGCGCGGACACCCTCATCCTCACCGTCAAGCCGCAGGACATGGGCAAGCTCCTGGAGGAGCTCGCCCCGCACGTGCCCGCCGACCGCCTGGTCATCAGCGGCGCCGCCGGCATCCCCACCTCCTTCTTCGAGGAGCGGCTCGCCCACGGCACCCCCGTCGTCCGCGTCATGACGAACACCCCCGCCCTCGTCGACGAGGCCATGTCCGTCATCTCGGCCGGCAGCCACGCCACCGCCGCGCACCTCGCCCACACCGAGGAGATCTTCGGCGGCGTCGGCAAGACCCTGCGCGTCCCCGAGTCCCAGCAGGACGCGGCCACCGCCCTCTCGGGCTCCGGACCCGCCTACTTCTACTTCCTCGTCGAGGCGATGACCGACGCCGGCATCCTCCTCGGCCTGCCCCGCGCCCAGGCCCACGACCTGATCGTGCAGGCCGCGATCGGCGCCGCCGTGATGCTCCGCGACAGCGGCGAACACCCGGTCAAGCTCCGCGAGGCCGTCACCTCCCCGGCGGGCACCACCATCAACGCGATCGTCGAACTCGAACGCCACGGCGTACGGGCCGCCCTGATCGCGGCCCTCGAAGCGGCCCGCGACCGCAGCCGCGAACTCGCCTCCGGCAACAGCTGACCCGGCCACGACCGCGGCCCCGTCCCGTACGCAGGTACGGACCCCGGCCGCGGTGGGGGGGGGGCGGGCCGGCCCCCCGCGCCCCGCCCGCGGCGCCGCCCCGCCGCGGCCGCCGAGCGCCGCGGGCCGGCTCGCCGCCGCGCGCCCGCGCCCC
>NZ_JBHYVA010000530.1:0-6080 GCF_042750055.1 Streptomyces sp. NPDC059456 | reverse complement strand
GCGTACGCCCCGCACGGCCCGAGGACCTGCCCCGCCTGGTCGAACTCGTCCACGAGCACGTCGCGTACGAGGAGGCCGCGCCCCGGCCCGCCGGCCTGGCCGACCGGCTCGGGCCGCAGCTGTTCGCCGAGGGCGCCCGGCTGTGGGTGCTGCTCGCCGAGGCCCCCGACGGGACGGTCGCCGGATACGCCGCCTGTTCGGCCGAGTTCGCGTTCTGGGACGCGCGCCACTACCTCCACATGGACTGCCTCTACCTCGCCGAGGAGGCCCGCGGCCACGGGCTCGGCGCCGCCCTGATGGAAGGCGTGGCCGGCCTCGCGCGCGAGCTGGGCGCCGACCAGGTCCAGTGGCAGACCCCGGACTGGAACGAGGGCGCCATCCGCTTCTACGACCGGCTCGGCGCGACCGGTGCGCACAAGCGCCGCTACACCCTCGCCGTACCGGCCGAACGGCCCGGGGCCGCTACGCATTGACCGCCCCGGCGGTCCCGGCCGTCCCCGCCGCCACGAGCCGTTCGTAGGCCGCCAGGACCGTACGGGACTGGTGCTCGACCTGGGCGGCCACCGGGATCCGGCGGGCCTGGAACCGGGCGGCGAACTCCTCGCACCAGCCGGTGACCAGCCGGTCCAGCCCGGGGGCGGCCGGGTGGCCCTGGGAGCGGAGCACCCGCAGCAGCATCGCGGCGGCGCGCAGCGACAGGCGCCGCGCGAAGGCGTCGATGCTGGCGATGGCGGCCGCCGTGGCCTCGGCCGGGGCGCCGGGGCCGGTCCACTCCAGGGTGATCCGGGGGATCAGGGCGAGCGTCCAGTCGACGGCGCGCAGCAGGGCGGCCGTCTCGGAGTCCGCCGCCGCGCCCGGCCCCGCGCCCGCGCCCTGCCCTGCGCCCGCTCGTCCGCCCTGCCCCGCGCCCGCTCGTCCGCCCTGCCCCGCGCCCGGTCCCGCGCCCGCTCGTCCGCCCGGGCCGGGGTCCGGCCCGGCCGGCTCGCCCACCCGGTCCCGTACGCGGGCCACGAGCGCCGCGTCCGCCGTGAGCCGCCCGGCCAGCAGGCGCAGCGCGCCGCGCGGGTCCGGGTGCGGAGCGGGGTCGTCCACCAGGTCCGAGGCCCACATGGGGACTTCGACGATGGCCGTGGTGCCGGCGTGGCGGTGGGCGTGGTACCAGGTGCTGAGCCGGGTGTCCTCGGGGTGGAACGCCCCGGCGGCGTCCGCCCCGGGCTGCGGCATCACGAAGATCCCGGGCCCGGGGGAGGGCCAGCCGGCCGCGTCCGAGGCGCCGGTCTCGACCGGGATGCGCAGAGCGGCGGCCGATGCGGCGAAGGGTTCGGCGAGTCCCGGTATGTCGCGGGTGAGCTGCACCCAGGTCCCGCCGAGGTCGGTGCCGTGCAGGGAGACCTGGAGGACGGGCCGCAGTTCGTCGATGAGGGCGGTCAGGGCCAGCGTCTCGGGCGGCAGCCGGTCGGGAGGCAGTAAAGACGGCGCCCACTCGGGCTGTTCCGGGCCCGGGGGCCGGAAGAAACTGCGGTGGTAGTCGAGCAGGGAGGCGGGGCGGGGCGTGCGGTGCAGGGCCGCCCCGTCCGGGTCGGCGCACAGCAGGAAGTGCCAGCCGCGGCCGGCCCGGACCGCCGGATCGTGCAGGACGTGCCGGGCGAGGGCCAGCGCGGTGGCGCCGCCGACGGGCTCGTTGGCGTGGGCCCCGGCGACGACCAGCACGCCCGCGCCGGGCGGGCGTCCGCCCGGCTCGACGGAGAGCAGCCACAGGGGCCGGCCGGCCCGGGAGGTGCCGGTCCGGCGGAGCCGGGCGTGGCCGGGGTGCTCTTCCGCCAGGGTGCGGGCGGCCAGCGCCAGTTCGGACGGAGTGGGGTAGCACATGTCACGGAGGAGGTTCACGTCTGATGCAATGCCCGCCGTGCACGCCCCCTACTGCTCCGCACGCCCCGCACTTTCCCGAAAACCCCTGGCCAACGCCTTGCTCCGAGCTCACCGTCGCCGGGCCCGCTCCTGCTGGTGGAGGCCTCGGCCGGCCAGGGACAGGAAGGCCTCGCCCACCGCTTCCGACAGCGTCGGATGGGCATGGACGTGGCGGGCCACGTCCCCCGGCTCCGCGTCCCGGCCCACGATCAGCCGGCTCTCCGCGATCATCTCCGACACGTGCGGCCCCACCAGGTGGACGCCCAGCACGCGCCCGCCCCGCTCGGCGACCACCTTCACCGTCCCGCCCAGCCCGCCCTTTCCCACCAGGTCAAGGCCCTGGAACGGTTCGTCGGCGGCCCGCTGCTGGAGCGCATGCCGCGCGGCGTCCGGCTCACCCCCATGGGCCGGGCCTTCCTGCCGCACGCCCGGCTCGCCGTCCGCAGCGCCCGGCAGGCCGAACGCGCCGCCCGGGCCGCCGCCGGGGCCGCGGGCGGCGAACTGCACCTCGCCACCGTCCACGCCGTCGCCGTCGGCCTGCTCCCGGGCATCGCCGCCCGCTGGCGCTCCCTCCATCCCGGCGTCCGGCTGGTGCTGCGCGAGTACGGTTCCACCGAAGCCCTGGAAGAGCAGCTCGAACGGGGCGTCGCCGACCTCGCGGTGGGCCCGGAGCCCAAGGAGTGGACCGGGCCGGTGCTTCCGGTCGGCCGTGAGGAACTGGTGCTCGTGGTCCCCTTCGACGACCCGCTGGCCGGCCGCGGATCGGTCCGGCCGGCCGAACTCGCCGACCGCGACTGGATCCGCTGCGCGATGGAACCCTCCGTCCAGGGCCGGGCGTTCCTCGACTGGGCGTGTGCGACCGTCGGCTTCACGCCGCGCACGGTGCTGCGCACCGAACACGCCTCGACGGCCGTCCGCATGGCCGCCGCCGGCGTCGGCGTCGTGGTGGCCCCGGCCCACACGGTCCGGGGCCCCCTCGGCGAGGACTGTGCGCTGCTCTCCCTCGACCCGCCGTGGCACCGGCCCCTTTCCGTGTTCTCCAGGGTCCCGCTGACCGGGGCCGCCGCCCCCTTCGCGCAGCTACTCGCCGCCCCGCCCGTCGTCGCGCAGTAGGAGCGCGACCGGGCGGGCCGAGAGCAGTTCCGAGAGCCGGATCTCGCCCTCGTACGCGGCGCCCCGGTCCAGGACGCTGCTCCACCGCCCCGGTGGGAGGGGCAGGGTGGTGTCCCGCCACCCGCCGGCGCCGGCCAGCCGGTGCGAGAGGCGGGTGGCCGCCGCGACGAGCCCGCCGGGCCGGACGAAGGCCAGGCAGTGCTCCGCGGCCGGGCCCCGGGCCGGCAGCGAGCCGTACCCGGTGAACAGTGCGGGCCGGTCCCGGCGCAGCCGCAGCAGGGCGGCCGTCAGCGCGAGCTTCTCCTCCGCCTGCCCCCGCGCCGCGCCCCCCGCGTCCAGCCGGGCCAGGGTCTCGCGGGGGAACCGGGCCGGCCGCCGGTTGTCCGGGTCCACCAGGGCCCGGTACTCCGTCTCGGCGCCCTGGTAGACCTCCGGGACGCCGGGCATCGCCAGGTGCAGCAGCGTCATGCCGAGCAGGTTCGCCCGGACCGCCGCGGCCAGTTCCGCCGGCTCGGCGAGCTCCTCCGGGTCCGGGACGTATCCCGCGACGGCGGCCTCGTACGCCGGGTCCTGGTCGGTCCAGCTGGTGTGCACGGCCGCCTCGCGGACGCCCTTGAGGAGCGCCTGTACGAGGCGCTCGGCGCGCTCGGGCGCGTCCCCGAGGCCGAACGCGGTCTGCCGCGCCACCCAGGCCAGTTGGGGATCCGCCCCGGGCGGGCGGCCCATCATCCCGGGGGCCTGGGAGAGCGCGGAGATCCGGGCCCGGACGTCCGCGCTGCGCTTGGTGTCGTGCGTGGACAGCACCGTCCCGGAGGCGGGCCAGTCCCGGTCGAGTTCGGCGCAGTACGCGTGGAACTCCGCCGGGGACGGCGCCGGGCGCCCCGGATCGCCGCCGACCTCGGTGGCCGACAGCAGCGGGGCGTGCCGGTAGAAGGCGCGGTCCTCCAGCGATTTGGCCCGCAGCGCCGCCGAGGTCTGGGCGAAGCGCGCCGCGAAGGCGCGATCGCGCAGCACGAGGTCCCGTACGCCGGCCACCGCGCCCGGACCGGCCGGCGCGGCGGCCTCCGCCAGGGCCTGCGGGGAGAGCTCCGGCTCGCCGGGGTACGGCCGGTAGACCGGATAGGCGATCAGCAGCTCGCGCACGCCGGCGGCGAGTCCGGGACCGGCGGCCCGTTCCAGGGCGGCGAGTTCGGCGGCGAGGTCGCCGGTCAGCACCTCCCGCGCGCACGCTCGGGCCGTCTCCTCCCAGTCGGCGGTCCCCGTGAACCGCGCGTACCGGCGGGCCAGATCGGCGGCGCCCGCCGGGTCGGTGAACACCCCGTCCACCCGCAGCAGCGCGTCGTACCCGGTGGTCCCCGCCACCGGCCAGCGCGGCGGCAGCCGTTCCCGGCGGGCCAGGATCTTCTCCACCACCACCCAGCAGCCCTCGCCGACGGCCGCGCGCAGCCGCCACAGGTAGCCCTCCGGGTCCGCCAGCCCGTCCACGTGGTCGATCCGCAGCCCCTCCGCGACCCCGTCCCGCACCAGCTCCAGCACCTTCGCGTGCGTCGCCGCGAACACGTCCGGATCCTCCACCCGGACCCCGATCAGCTCCGAGATGGTGAAGAACCGGCGGTAGTTGAGCTCGGTCCGGGCGTCACGCCACCAGGCCGGCCGGTACCACTGCGCCGCCAGCAGCTCCGGCATCGCCAGCCCCGCGGTGCCCGCGCGCAGCGGGAACTCCAGCTGCCCGTGGCGCAGCACGCCGTAGTCCGGGTCGGCCGTGAACGCGCCGGGCTCGGGCGGCCCGGGGAGCACCGGCAGCAGCACCTGGCCGCCGCCCGCCGACCAGTCGATGTCGAACCAGCGCGCGTACGGGGAGGCCGGCCCGTCCCGCAGGACCTCCCACAGGGGCCGGTTCAGCCGCAGCGGCGACGGCACCGCCATGTGGTTCGGCACGATGTCCAGCACCAGGCCGAGCCCGTGTCCGCGGGCGGCCGCGGCGAGCGCCCGCAGTCCCGGCTCGCCGCCGAGCTCGGCGCGGACCCGGGAGTGGTCGGTGACGTCGTACCCGTGCGCCGAGCCGGGCACCGCCTCCAGCACGGGCGAGAGGTGCAGGTGCGAGACGCCGAGGGAGGCGAGGTACGGGACCGCCGCCTCGGCCGCCGCGAAGGGGAACTCGGGCCGCAGTTGGAGCCGGTACGTCGAGCTCGGGGCGGGTGGCCGCAGGGCCGCGGACGACGCCGGGGTGACGACTGCCGGAACAGCAGATTCCATTCGGATGCGTGCGTACGGCTGGCTCATGAGAACGTACGTACCCACCTTCCCGGATTCCGTGCCATTACCCAATGCATCCGGGTGACTGCATCGCGTTAATGTTGATCAAGTGGCCGGAACCGTCAACACCTATCGAAGAGTCATCGCCCTGACCGGGCCCCTCCTCCCGCTCCTCTCCTTCCTCGCGCGACTCCCCGTCGCCATGTCCCAGTTCGGCAGCGTCCTGCTGGTCGCCGAGACCAGCGGCTCCCTCGCCACCGCCGGCATCGTCGGCGGCACCCTGTCCGCCGGACAGGTGGTCTTCGGGCCCGTCCTGGGCCGCCTCGCCGACCGCCACGGGCAGCGGCCCGTGGTCCTGGCCGCCGCCGCGGTCAACGCGGTCGCCACCGGCGCCCTGGTCGCCGGGGCCCTCGCGGGCCTCGCCACCGCCCCGCTCGCCGCGATCGGAGCCGTCACCGGGGCCTCCGTACCGCTGATCGGGCCGCTCGCCCGGACCCGCTCCGTGGCCCTCGCCCACCGCTCCGGGGCCGACGAGGGCGTGGTGGGCGCCGTCCACTCCCTCGAAGGCACCCTGGACGAGGTCTCCTTCGTCTTCGGGCCGGCGCTCGTCGGTCTCGCCGCCCTCGTGGCGCACCCCGCGGTCGCCCTCGGCGGCGCCGCCGCCCTCGTCGTCGTCTTCGGCAGCGCCTTCGCCCTGCACCCGACCGCCGCCGTCACGGCCGGGGCGGGAGCGGCCGCGCGCCAACCCCGGGGCGCGCCCGGTAACGCCCGCACCCGGCGCGGGACAGCGGCCCCCGGCCCCC
>NZ_JBHYVA010000529.1:0-6081 GCF_042750055.1 Streptomyces sp. NPDC059456 | reverse complement strand
CCCCGCGCGCCTGCCGCGCATGCACGTCCGCGCCCCGCCCGCGCCGCCCCCCGCCCCGCCCGCCGGTTCGCAGTCGCTGGAGGAGCGGCTGGCCCGGATGCGGCCCGCCGACCGGGAGCCGGCGGTCCTGGACCTGATCAGGGCCCAGGTCGCGGCGGTCAGCCACAGCGACCCGGACACCATCGACGTCAACAAGGGCTTCACGGACCTGGGGCTCGACTCGCTGGCCGCGATCGACCTGCGCAACCGGCTGCAGACCGCGACCGGGATGCGCCTGCCGGCGACCATGATGTTCGACTACCCGAGCCCGGTCGTGATGGCCGAGTTCCTCCTGGAGGAGATCCTCCCGGCCATCGAGGACGTCGCGGAGCCCGAGCCGGCCGCCGCCACCGACCGGGACGACGAATCCGTCCGCGAGGCGCTCTCCTCGATCCCCGTCGCCGCACTGCGCGAGGCGGGCCTCCTGGACGCGCTGCTCAGGCTCGCCGGCCCGGCGGGACAGCAGGGGGCGACGGCCGCACCGGCCGCGTCCGGTACGCCTGCCGCCCCGCAGACCGCCGACCGGAGCGAAGAGATCAAGAGCATGGACATCGACGACCTGGTGCGTGCCGCGCTTGCGTCCGCCGAACCGAATTCGAACGAGGGCTGAGGTCATCGTGGAAGCATCAGTGGAACAACTCGTCACCGCCCTACGACAGTCCATGCTGGACAACGAGCGGCTGAAGCGGGAGAACAGCGAGCTGGCCGAGGAGGCCGACCGGGCCTGCGAGCCGATCGCGATCGTGGGCATGGCCTGCCGCTACCCCGGCGGGGTCAACTCCCCCGACGACCTGTGGAAGCTCGTGGCCGAGGGCCGCGACGGGGTCTCCGCGTTCCCCGAGGACCGCGGCTGGAACACCGACGCCCTGTACGACCCGGAGCCGGGCAAGCTCGGCAGGACGATCACCCGCGAGGGCGGCTTCCTCTACGACGCCGGCGACTTCGACGCGGCCCTGTTCGGGATCTCCCCGCGCGAGGCCCTGGCGCTCGACCCCCAGCAGCGGCTGCTGCTGGAGACGTCCTGGGAGGCCATCGAGAACGCGGGCATCGCCCCGCACACCCTGCGCGGCACGAAGACGGGCGTGTTCGGCGGCGTGATGTACCACGACTACGCGCTCGGCACCGAGGCCGCGGCCACCACCGGCGGCAGCCTGGTCACCGGCCGCGTCGCGTTCAGCCTGGGCCTGGAGGGCCCGGCCCTGACGATC
Organism: Streptomyces sp. NPDC059456; assembly: GCF_042750055.1. Classification (NCBI taxonomy): domain Bacteria; kingdom Bacillati; phylum Actinomycetota; class Actinomycetes; order Kitasatosporales; family Streptomycetaceae; genus Streptomyces; species Streptomyces sp. NPDC059456. Next base: position 4,834 of record NZ_JBHYVA010000529.1, on the reverse strand, counting down.
GACACGGCCTGCTCGTCCTCGCTGGTCGCCCTGCACCTCGCCGCACAGTCCCTGAACTCCGGTGAGTCGACGCTCGCCCTGGCCGGCGGCGTCACGGTGATGACCGAGCCGGACATGTTCCTCTACTTCAGCCACCAGCGCGGCATGGCCGCCGACGGCCGCTGCAAGTCCTTCTCGGCCGACGCCGACGGCACCGGCTGCTCCGAGGGCGTCGGCGTCATCGTCCTGGAACGCCTCTCGGACGCCCGCCGCAACGGGCACGAGGTCCTCGCCGTCATCAAGGGCTCCGCCGTCAACCAGGACGGCGCCTCCAGCTCCATGACCGCCCCCAACGGGCCCTCCCAGCAGCGCGTCATCCGCAGCGCCCTCGAGAACGCCGGCCTGACCATCGCCGACGTCGACGCGGTCGAGGCGCACGGCACGGGCACGACGCTGGGCGACCCGATCGAGGCCCAGGCCGTGCTGGCGACGTACGGCCGGCGGCCCGCCGGCGACAAGCCGCTGTACCTGGGCTCGCTCAAGTCCAACCTGGCCCACACGCAGGCCGCGGCCGGCGTCGGCGGCGTCATCAAGATGGTGCAGGCACTGCGGCACGGCCTGCTGCCCAAGGTCCTCCACCTGGACGAGCCGACCCCGCACGTGGACTGGGAGTCGGGCAACGTCCGGCTGCTGACCGAGGCCGTCGACTGGCCGGCGGGCGAGCGCCCGCGCCGCGCGGGCGTGTCCTCGTTCGGCCTGAGCGGTACGAACGTGCACGTCATCCTGGAGGAGGCGCCGGCCGCGGAGCCCGCCCCGGCGGAGGGCGGGGCCCGCGAACTCCCGCTGGTCCCGGTCGTCCTGTCGGGCCGCTCGGCGCAGGCGCTGACCGACCAGGCCGCGCAGCTGCACGCCCGGGTCGCCGCGGACGAGCAGCTCACGCTCACCGACCTCGGCTACTCCACCGCGACCACCCGGACCCCGCACGAGCACCGGGCCGTCGTCGTCGGCGCCGACCGCGAGGAACTCCTCTCCGGCCTGTCGGCCCTCGCCGAGGGCACGATCGCCGACGCCGGTGTGGTGGAGGGCCAGGTCCAAGGCGGCCGCACGGCCTTCCTGTTCACCGGGCAGGGCGCGCAGCGCCTGGGCATGGGCCGTGAACTGCACGCCGCGTTCCCGGTGTTCGCCCGCGCCTTCGACGAGGTCGTCGCCGCGGTGGACGCGTACCTGGACACCCCGCTGTACGAGGTGATCTGGGGTGAGGACGAGGCGCTGCTGAACAGCACCGCCTACACCCAGCCCGCGCTGTTCGCCATCGAGACGGCCCTGTACCGGCTCGTCGAGTCCTGGGGCGTCCGGCCCGACTTCCTGGCCGGGCACTCCATCGGCGAGATCACCGCGGCCCACGTCGCCGGGGTGCTGTCGCTGGAGGACGCCGCCCGTCTGGTCACCGCCCGCGGCCGCCTGATGCAGGCGCTCCCGGCCGGCGGCGCCATGGCCGCGATCGAAGCCACCGAGGAGGAAGTCCTCCCGTACGTCTCCGACGTCGTCGGCATCGCGGCCATCAACAGCCCCCGCTCCATCGTGGTCTCCGGCGCCGAGGACGCCGTCGAGGCGATCACCGAGGAGTTCGGCGGCCGGGGCCGCAAGACCACGCGGCTGCGCGTCTCGCACGCCTTCCACTCCCCGCTGGTCGAGCCGGCCCTGGCCGAGTTCCACCTGGTCGCGCAGAGCGTCGCGTACCGGCCGGCGCTGATCCCCATCGTCTCCAACGTGACCGGCCGGCTCGCCACGGACGCCGATCTGGCCTCGCCCGCCTACTGGGTGCGCCACGTCCGCGAGGCGGTCCGCTTCACCGACGCCGTCCGGCACCTGGCGGGCAAGGGCGTCAACCGGTTCGTCGAGCTGGGCCCCGACGCGGTCCTGACCGCGCTCACCCGGACGACGCTGGACACCGAAGACGCGGTCATCGAGCCGGTGCTGCGCAAGAACCGCCCCGAGTCCCGCAGCCTGCTGACCGCTCTGGCGCACCTGCACGCCGCGGGCGCCCGGATCGACTGGGCGGCCTTCTACGAGGGCACCGCGGCCCGGCCCGTGGCCCTGCCGACCTACCCGTTCCAGCGGGAGCGGTACTGGATCATCGAGAACCCGCTCGGCGGGGACGCCTCCGCCTTCGGCCTGACCCCGGCCGGCCACCCGCTGCTCGGCGCGGTCATCGCCTCGCCCGACACGGACGGGGTGACCTTCACGGGCCGCCTCTCCGCCGACACGCACGGCTGGCTCGCCGACCACGACGTCCTGGGCACCGTGCTGCTGCCCGGCACCGGATTCGTCGAACTCGCCCTGCACGCCGGTGAGCAGGTCGGCTACCCGGCCCTGGAGGAGCTCGTCCTCCAAGCGCCGCTCGTCCTGCCCGACCGCGGCGGGGTGGCCCTCCAGGTCTCCGTCGGCCCCGACGACCTGGGCCGCCGGACGATCCGCATCCACTCCCGGCACCAGGACGCCCTGCCCGACACCCCGTGGCTGCTGCACGCCGAGGGTCTGCTGGGGACGGCGCCCGCCGCCGCCGGCGCCGACCTGACGGCGTGGCCCCCGGCCGGTGCGCAGGAGGTGCGCGTGAGCGACGCGTACGAGCTCCTCTTCCGGCAGGGCTACGACTACGGGCCGGTGTTCCAGGGGCTCAAGGCCGCCTGGCGCGAAGGCGACTCGGTGTACGCCGAGATCGAACTGCCCGAGGAGGCGCACGACGACGCCGCCCTCTTCGGCATCCACCCGGCCCTCCTCGACGCCACGATGCACGCGCTCGGGGTCGGCGAGGGGGTCACCGGCGAGGAGCAGACGGAGCTGCCGTTCTCCTGGTCGGACGTGTCCCTGCACGCGGTCGGCGCCACCGCGCTGCGGGTGCGGATCACCAAGCACGGCGAGAACAACCTGTCGCTGGACCTCGCGGACCGCGGCGGCTCCCCAGTGGCCTCCATCGGCTCGCTGACGTTCCGCCCGGTCTCGCCGGAGCAGCTCGGCGGCGGCCGGCAGGACACGCTGTTCGAGATCGACTGGCGTGCGCCGGCGGCCCCCGTGGCACCGGCCGCCGGAGCCGGGTTCCAGGTATGGGACGAGGTGCCCGCGGGCCCGGTGTCGGGTGCGGTGCTCTTCCCGGTCCCGCAGGCCGGCGGTGCCGTCCCGGAGGCCGTGCGCTCGGCCGCGGTCCGCACCCTGGACGCCGTCCAGGAGTGGCTGGCCGACCCGCGGTTCGAGCAGTCCACGCTGGTCGTGGCGACCCGCGGTGCGGTGGCCGCCGGCCCCGGGGAGGCCGTCGACGTGGTGCAGGCCCCGGTGTGGGGTCTCGTACGCGCCGCCCAGGCGGAGAACCCGGGCCGCATCCAGCTCACCGACCTTCCGGCGGGCGGCACCGGCTTCGAGGGCCTGGCGGCGGTCATCGCCTCGGCCGAGCCGGAGAGCGCCGTCCGCGAGGCGGGCCTCCTGGTCCCGCGGCTGACCCCGGTCACGGGCCCGGCCGCCGACGCGCCGGCCCTCGACCCCGAGGGCACGGTCCTGATCACGGGCGGCACCGGCGGCATCGGCGCCCACCTGGCCCGCCACCTGGTCACCGAACACGGCGCCGGCCGGCTGCTGCTGACCTCCCGGCGCGGGCCGGACGCCGAGGGCGCGGAGGAACTGGCCGCCGAACTCGAAGGCCTCGGCGCGCAGGTCACCATCACGGCCTGCGACGTCTCCGACCCGCGGGCGGTCACGGCCCTGCTGGCCGGGATACCCGCCGCGCACCCGCTGACCGGTGTGGTCCACGCGGCCGGCACCGGCGACAACGGCCTGATCGCGACGATGGACGCCGAGCGCCTCGGCGCCGTCCTGGCGCCGAAGGCGGACGCGGCCTGGTACCTGCACGAGCAGACCCGCGGGCTGCCGCTGGCCCTGTTCACGCTGATCTCCTCAGCGGGCGGGCTCACCCTGGCCGCGGGCCAGGCCAACTACGCGGCGGCGAACACCTTCCTCGACGCCCTCGCCGCCCACCGCCACGCCGAGGGCCTGCCCGCGCAGGCCCTGGCATACGGACTCTGGGCGGCCAGGACGGGACTCACCGAGTCCATCGAGGAGGACATCCGCCTGATGGCGGCCCGCGGCCTGCCGGCCCTGGAGGTCGAAGAGGCCCTGCGGCTGTTCAGCTCGGCCCACGCCCAGGGCCGCCCGGCCCTGGTCCCGCTCCGGGTGGACACGGCCACGCTCCGCTCGCGGGCGGACGACCTGCCCGCACTCCTCAAGGGCCTGGTCCCCCAGCCCACCCGCTCGACGGCCCGCGCGGCCGACCGCGGAACGGACCCCGCGGCGCTGGTCGAGCGCCTGTCCGCGCTGCCCGCCAAGGAGCGCGAACAGGAACTGCTGGACGTCGTACGGGCGCACGCCGCCGCCGTGCTCGGCCACGCCGGGCAGGACGCGGTACGGGCGGACCGCGGCTTCCTGGACCTCGGCTTCGACTCGCTGACGGCCCTGGAACTGCGCAACCGGCTCGGCGCGCTGACCGGCTGCCGGCTGACGCCCACGCTGATCTTCGACTACCCGTCGCCCGTCAAGCTCGCCGCGCACCTGCGGGAGCTGCTGTTCGGCGCCGAGGACCCCGAGGACGACCTGAGCGCCGCCACCGCCGAGGAACTGTTCGACATCCTCGACGGCGAGGAGATCTTCCAGTAGCAGCCCCGGCACACCCCGCGCAGGCCCCCCCCCCCCCCCCAGGCGGGGGGGGGGGGGGAGCGGGCCCCCACCCCGGGCCCGGAACCGGGAAATTATGTGGGGGGGGGGGGGGGCGGGGGCCCTTGGCCGGTCCCCGGCGCGCGAGCGGGGGCGC
>NZ_JBHYVA010000528.1:0-6081 GCF_042750055.1 Streptomyces sp. NPDC059456 | reverse complement strand
GGGGCGCGCCGGGGCGCGGGGGGGGCTGGCCCCCCCCCCCGTGCGGCGGGTCGCGGGCGCGCGCGGCGGCGGCGGCCGGCCCCTCGGCCGGGGCGGAGGTGGAGACGCCCGCCAGCTGGGCGGCGGACGCCTTGCTGACGCTCTGCGTCGTGTTGGCCGCCGTACGGCTGACGATCAGGTCGCCGCCGAGGACCGGGAGTCCCTCGTACGTGCGCTCGTACCGGGTGTGGGTGGTACCGTCCTGGTCCTTGATCACATCGTGGACGAGGAGCTTCTCCTGGGAGGTGAGGCCGAGCTCCTTGGCCGTCGCGGCCGTGGTGCTCTGGGCCTTCGCTATGAGCTCGGCGCGCTGGGACGGGGTGAGCTGCACGGGCAGTGCGCCCGGGTTGCGAACGGGCTGGCCCGTGGGGGCGGTCGCGTTCGCGGATGCGTCGGACTGCGCGCTGGCGCTGCCTGCCTGGACGCCTACGGTGAGCAGGGCGGCTGCGGCGAGCAGGGCACCAGTGGCGGTGGCGTGACGACGATGCGTGGAATTCACGCTGACTCCTTCTGCCTGTGGGGGGTTTCCGGGCGGCTGGGATGAGGCCGGCCGGGCAGAGCGCGGCGGAGCTGGTTCGCGCTGGGGATGGGGAGAGAGTGCCAGCGATCCCGATCTTTGTCAGGAGCGCGTCAGGAATCAGCCGAAGGGAGTCCGGATTTCGCCCTTGGGTGTTCGCTGACCGGACGTTCCGGGTGGATGATCGGCCGCCCCCGGGCTCACCCGACCGGACTGATCGGGCCCATCCGACCGGGCTGACCTGGGACGGGAGTTGCCGGGGCCGAATGCGCAGCTGCCGCGGCCGTTCGCCGGTGGCCGGGGCGTGCCGGTGCGGACGGCCGTGAGGGCGGCGTAGTGCGCATTCAGGTAAAGCGTTCGGCATCAAGCGTCAAATAGCCTTGTCCTGCACATGACTTGCCGGGTGAGATCACGGAAGCCGCTCTGCGCGGCGCCACCCCCCAGGGAGTCTGCAATGCATCCAGTTCGTCGTACGTGGCAGCGTTCCGCAGCCGCCACGGCCGCTGCCTTCGGCCTCGCGCTCACCGCGATGGCGGCCGCCCCACTGACCGGTACCGCGACCGCATCCGCGCCGCACACCTCACCGGTTCCGCGCACCGTGGCCCGTCCGGCCGTCGAGGGACACCAGCTGGTCCGTGCCGTGGGCAGTCCGCTCTCCATCGAGGAGTGCCGGACCAAGTGGAAGATCGCCTGCTACACCCCGCTGCAGTACCGCGAGGCGTACCACCTGAACCCGCTGTACAAGGCGGGCATCACCGGCAAGGGCCGCACGATCGTCATCGTGGACTCCTTCGGCTCGCCGACCGTCCAGCACGACCTGGACGTCTACAGCAAGCAGTTCGGAATACCCAGCACCAAGGTCGAGGTGGTCAAGTGGGGCAAGGTCCCCGCTTGGGACCCGAAGAACGCCGACATGCTGGGCTGGGCCGGCGAGACGACCCTTGACGTGGAGATGGCGCACGCGGTGGCGCCGGACGCGAAGATCGTCCTGGTGGAGACGGCGGTCGCGGAGACCGAGGGCACCACCGGCCTGCCGGAGATGATGGACGCCGAGAAGTCCCTGATCGACCGGGGCATCGGCGATGTGATCACGCAGAGCTTCGGCGCGACCGAGGACACCTTCCCCGGCTTCGACAAGGGCGACTTCTCCAGCATCAAGAACCTGCGCTACGCCTTCGAGGCCGCGGCGCGCAACCACGTCACCGTGCTCGCCTCCTCCGGCGACGGCGGAGCCACCGACTACAACGCCGACGGCAGCGCCTTCTACGACCACCCCGTCAACTCCTGGCCCTCCTCGGACCCGCTGGTGACCTCCATCGGCGGCACCCAGCTGCACCTGAACGACGCGGGCAAGCGGACCGCCCCCGAGAGCGTCTACAACGACAACGGCGCGGGTGGCGGCGGCCAGTCGCACGTGTTCAAGCGTCCGGCCTTCCAGAACGGGGTCAAGGGCATCGTCGGCGCGCAGCGCGGTACCCCGGACATCTCGATGGCCGCCGCGGTCGACGGCGGCGCCTGGATCTACACCAGCTACGACCCGGCGTCCGCCGGCTGGGACGTCTCCGGCGGCACCAGCGAGTCCAGCCCGCTGTTCTCCGGCATCGTGGCCCTGGCCGACCAGGCTGCGGGCAAGCGCCTGGGGAACATCAACGAGGCGCTGTACTGCCTGTACGGGCGCTCCGCCCACGACCCGTCCACCGGCCTCGTCGACGTCAACGACGGTACGGACAACAGCTACGCGGGCGTCACCGGCTACACGGCGGTGAACGGCTACGACATGGCCACCGGCGTCGGCACGCTCGACGCGGCCCGCTTCGTACCCGCCCTCGCCCGCGAAGCACGGCGCGGCTGACGGTTCGCACCGACGGCCCGGCACGGGTGCGCTGCCGCGGGAGGCAGCACACCCGTGCCGTACGGGCTTCGTTCGGCTCGGGCAGGGTTGCGCCGCGAGGAACCTAGCGGCCGCGTCCCCGCTGGATCTCGAAGTGGTCGATCCGCTGGCCCGTCTCGGCCAGTGCACTGACCTTCAGCTTCGGGGAGCGGCCCGTCTCGACCTCGACCGCGAGGAAGGAGTAGTTGGTGTACCGCACCCGCGACCACTCGACCGTCTCGGTCGCCTTCGCACCGCCCTTGACCCACCGGTAGGAGTCGACGGCGTCGCGGTCCGCGACGTGGCCCTCGTACGAGTCCGGCACCGGGAAGCTGTACAGCGAACGCCCGGCCGCGCCTGCCGTGACGTACACGATGCCGTCCTGCGTCGGGTCGGTGCGCTCGCCGATCGGCACCTTGCGGCCGACCTTGTTGCCCTTGATGGCGTCGGTCCGCTCGTACACGTGGTTGTGGCCGTTGATGACCAGGTCCACCTGGTGCTTCTCGAACAGCGGCACCCACACGTCGCGCACCCCGCCCTCGGAGGCGTGCGCGCTGGTGGTGGAGAACGCGCAGTGGTGGAAGAACACCACGATGAAGTCCACGTCGCGGTGGTGGCGCAGTTCGCCCAGCCGCCGGTCCAGCCACGCGGTCTGCTTTCCACCGCTGATCCCGAAGTTGGCCGGGATCTCGTACGAGACGTCGTTCGCGTCGAGCGCGACCACACCGACGTTGCCGTGCACGAACGAGTACACACCGGGCTGGTTGACCGGGTCCGGGCCGTTGCCGGGCAGGGACCAGCGGGCGTTCTGGCCGCCGTAGCCCTGGGGCGAGTACCAGGCCTCCATGTCGTGGTTGCCGGTCGTCACCATCCACGGCACGGTCTTGGCCACCGTCTCCGTCTGGGCCAGGAACTGGTCCCAGGCGCGTGCGTCGTAGGTGTCGCCGGCGGTGCCCGAACCGGAGGAGTCGGCGTAGCAGATGTCACCCGCGTGCAGGTGGAAGGCCGGGTTCTGGGCCAGCAGCACCGCGTCGTTGCCGAGCGCGTGGTAGCTCACGCCCTGGTCGCCGAAGGCGGTGAAGGTGAAGTTCTCGGCGCGCGAAGGGGCCGTGGTGAAGGTGCCGAGCGTACCCAGGTTGCGGTGGTCGGCAGGGTCGAAGCCGTCGTGCCCCACCCCGTAGTAGTACGTCTGACCCGGCCTCAGCCGGTCCAGGCCCACGTGCAGGTAGAACTGCTCGGCCGCGGCGATCTTGCCACCGTTCAGGACCGGCGTGCTCAGGTGCCGGACCTCGGCATCGATCTTCACGCTCAGCGCCCAGGGGCTGGTGCCCACGCGCAGGTACGGCTTCTTCACCGCGAACGGCACCTGCCACGACACCCGCATCTGCGTCTTCGGATCGGCGCCGTACTGCAAGTGCCGCGCGAACGGCGCGGCCAGCGCACCGTCGACACCGCGCCGCTCGGTGGAGGTCAGCACGGCCGGAGCCGCGTACGACGGCGAGGCCGCGCCGACGGCCAGGCCGGCGCCGACGCCGGCGACGGCCGCGGTCACCGCACCCGCGCGCAGCGCGCCGCGCCGGGTGAACTTCGCACGCAGGTACTCGTGCTGCTCGGCCATGCTCATCCGGGAGGCGAGCTTCTGGGGGATACCGAAATCGGGAAGGTCCATGGCTGCAAACCTCATTGTCCTAGACGACGCGGAGTTCGCCGGGAAGTGAACGGACGGGGGCGGAACCCCCATGAGAGTCCCCGGAATTGCCCATCTTCGTGCCACCCCGGCGCGGAGCCGGACCGATCCCGGGCCGGCCGACCGCTGCCGGCACCCGCCCCTCACCACCGTCGGCTCGACCTGGAGAATGCCACGGTATGAACTCTCAGTCATGGAGCCCTGCGGACAGACTGCGCCGCGCCGTGCAGGGATACCCGCGCCGTGCGCCGCTGACCCTCGCCTATGTCTGCCTGCTCCTGGCCGGCCACGCGTGGATCGGGCACGGGCTGTCCGCCGACCGGGCGGCCACCCTGTTGGGCCACCTCAGCACCAACCTGGACAACCTGCAGGACCATCCGCTGTCCGCGCTGCTCGGCAGCGCGCTGTTCTTCGACGGGACGCTCACGGACGTCACCTCGGTCGACTTCGTGGGCACCTTGATCACCTTCGGCCTCGGTGTCTGCTGCTCCCTGGCCTGGGTGGAGGCCCGCTGGGGCAAGCGGCGCGCCGCGGCCGTGTTCCTCGGCGGGCATGTCGCGGCCACCCTGCTCACCGCTGTCGTCATCGCCGTCGCGGTGCAGCACGGCTGGTATCCCGCGGCCGTGCGACAGGCCTTGGACTACGGGGTGAGTTACGGAGCCCAGACCGTGCTGGCGATCGCCACTGTGGCCCTGCCACGCCGTGGCCGACTGCCTTGGGCCGCCTTCGTTCTCGCATGGCCGCTCGGCGGTGCCGAGTGGAACGGGCCGCTGCCGGACTTCACGACCGTCGGGCACCTCACGGCGGCAGCCCTCGGCTTCGCCCTGTTGGGCGTCCCGGCGTTCAGGCGGCAACGCGCCCGCGCGACCGGGCCGTCCTCCGCGGCGCACGACTCCGAGCTGCACCGGGACTCCGCTCCGCATGCGGCCGCGGCAGCAACCGGCGGCGAAACACCCCCGTCCGCCTGACCACCGGCGACGACGCGAGCGACCTCCGGCGCCGATTCCCCCCAGCCGGCCGGCCTGCCCGCGTCGGCAGACCCGTCCCGCCCTCGGGTGAGGTGCGCGCAGCGATGGCTTCGCCGAACGTCACGTACGTTCAAAGGCATGCACACCACGTTGACGGATCACGCCCGGTGCCTCTGGGGTGATGAGTACGGACCGACGCCCGAGTGCGCCGCGGGCGAACACCACTCGATGTTCTTCACGGAAGAGCTGACCTTCGCCGATCCCGAGGCCATCCTCGCCATGCTGCGTGAACTGTGCCCGCACGTGGTCGACGGCCTCCTGCCGGTGTGGGTCCGCAACCTCGCCTACCGGCTGGTCCTGCTGCAGCGGCCCGATGACCCCGCGTTGATGAGGGAGGCGGCCCTCCACCTCGAGGCCCACGGCCCTTCCTGGGACGGCATTGCCGAGGACCTCCGGGGTCGTGCGGACGCGCTCGACCCGGAGGGATGCGTACCGTGGGGGCACGGTCCTCGGCCGGGCACGCCCTCCCCGCCACCGGCCTGACGGCGGGGCGTGTGGCCGCAGTTCATCCCGGACGGCCGTGGCGGGCAAGGCCCGGGGTCAGCGGGCGTGGTGCCGGAGGTCCCGCTGACCGGGCACCCGGGTCGACCGGGGAGCGCCCTGGCGACGGTGGCTGCCTCGCGCCCGGCGGCCCGGGAAGGGGTTGTGCCGAACGGTGGCGCTGGGAGCCACGATCAGAAGACCGATGGGGATGAGGGCCACGACGAGGATGAGGACGGCAACGAGGTTCATGTTCCTGCCTTCCGTCGGGTATTGACTGGCTGCCACTACTTCTTGTTACCGAATTTCGCGCCCCTAAACACGGAGGGTGACTACGAGTGGGCTCACCCGGTGTCGTCGAGCAACGTCCCGGGGCGGCCAGGCGTCGTGATGAAGGCCGTGCACGCGGAGTTGCGGGCGGCGGTGGGGTCGTGGGTACAGATGGGGGAGGTATCCTCGC
>NZ_JBHYVA010000527.1:0-6085 GCF_042750055.1 Streptomyces sp. NPDC059456 | reverse complement strand
AGATGTGCAGAGAACTCCGCCGCTTCGCGGCTCCGCTCCAAGGACCCATTCCTCCCCGCCCTAAAGGACGGAGCCTCCTGGGAGAAATCAGGTGACACAGACGTCGACCTGGGTCTGCCGGGAGCGTCAGGGCCAGCGCGCTGGCGGACCCACGGGAGAAGTGGTCACCGCAAGCCGCCCGGACCGGGACCCTCCCGCTGCGGCAGGAACGGCCTCCAGGATGAGAGGACCGGTCCAGCAGTGCAGTGGTCAGCGGCATTCGTGCATGCCCTGGTCGGCCACCGATCAGTGCGGTCGGGACTCACCACTGATGTCACCGGCGGGCGGTGAGAAACCAGCGCGCAGGCTGTGACCTGTAGTGGGGAGACTTCGCGAACTCACCGGTGAGTCACCGGGTGCGGAGGGAGGCCGATGCGGCCCGAGGAGACCCCGGACATCAAGCTGGCCTTCGCAGGTTGGTTCGCCGGTAAACCGGCCGCAGAGCTGGCGGAGATGGAATCCGGGGCTTACTGATCGCTTCAGAACCGTCCACATCGCCGCCACGGCGACCGTCTGCGTCGGCGATACCGGAGCCGCGCCCTGCCTCCCGCACGCCCCGTGGCCGTGGTGGAACAGTGAGGGGGTGGAGTCCTCACCGCGTGGGCTGTTCGCTTCGACCGTGCCGTACTACGCAAGGTTTCGGCCCGCGTACGACGATCGCCTGTTCACCTTGCTGGGCACGCGCTTCTCGCTGGACGGGACCCAACGCGTGCTGGACCTGGGAGCCGGCACCGGAGCGCTGACGTTGCCGCTCGCGGCTCTGGTCCGCGAGGTGGTTGCGGTCGATCCCGAGCCGGACATGCTCGCCGAGGGCCGCCGGCTTGCCGCCGCGGCGGGCGTGGGCGGCATCGACTGGCGGCTGGGAGACTCCAACACCCTGCTCGCGCTGAACGTGGGGCCGGTACTGCTGACGGTCATGGGCGCGTCATTCCACTGGATGGACCGCGAACGGCTGCTGCACGACCTGGACACGCTGATCGAACCCGGTGGAGCGGTGGTGCTGGCAACCTGCGGAGCCCGGCACGCGGATCTCGCTCTCCCGGCCTGGCTGCCTGAGGTCGAGGAGGTCCGCCACCGCTACCTGGGCCCGGACCGCCGGCCGGACTGCGGCCCGGGCGCCTACCCCGATGTGCGGCACGAGAACGTTCTGCTCCGCTCACCGTTCCCCCGGTTCGAGACGATCCACTGGGACCGCACGGTCCGCCGGACCGTGGACGAGGTGGTCGGGCTCCAGCTCTCCTTCAGCTTCACCAGCCCGGCCGCCCTCGGCCCCGACCTTCCGGCCTTCGAACACGACCTTCGCCGAGCACTGACCGCTCTGCGTCCGGAAGGCGGACTGCTCGAAGAGCGTGTCCGAACGGAAGCCGTCATCGCCTGCCGTCCGCTACCAAGAGAACATGAAAGTCCTGCTTGAACGCTGGTCAGGGGTTCAGAGCCAGCCCTGCTGGGCTGCTTTGAGGCCTGCTTCGAAACGGCTGCTGGCATTGAGGCGTTCCATCAGTGCGGACATCTGACGGCGTACGGTCCGCAGGGACACCCCGAGCCGTTTGCCGGCGGCCTCGTCGGTCATCCCCGAGGCCAGGAGCCGCAAGAGTTCAAGTTCGCCCGAACTCGGCTTCGAGTCGGTCGCCCGTGGGCGGTCCGCGCCCAGTGGTACGGCAGAGTTCCACGTCTGCTCGAACAGGGTGAGCAGGGAGGCCACGATGCCGGGTGAACGGGTGCACAGGGCGCCGAGCCGCGAGTTTGCCGGGTCGATGGGGACGAGCGCGACGGTCCGGTCGAAGATCAGCAGACGTGGCGGCAGCAGCGGGCTGGTGCGTACCTGGCCTCCCTCTTCTGTCAGCCACCGGGCGTAGGAGAGCGTCGTCGGATCGTTGCGGGCGCTGTCCTGGTACACCGACCGCATCTCGACCCCGCGGGCCAGGGCGCGCCGGTCGAGCGGTCGTGATGCCTCCAGACTTGCCTCGGACAGCGCTCCGCCGGGCAGGATCGCCGTGAACTCCCGCGTCAGGCTGTGGGTGAGGTCCTCCAGGCGGCTCTGGATGGCGTCCATGCCGACGAGCCGTTCCGCGCCGTCCACCTCGGTGTTCGGACGCAGCTCGGCGAACTCCGAGACGACCCGGGCCGCGGCGGCCTTGCTCCGCGCCAGCTCCTCCTGGCGCCGTGCCAGTTCATCCTCTTGGCGCCGCAGGAGAAGTTCCAGACCCAGATCCGGGCTGACCGCGCGCAGTGAGCCGGGGCTTTCCCGCGAGGGTCGCAGCAGGTCCAAATCGACGAGCCGGTCCAGGCCGTCGCGTACCTGTGACTCGGTGAGCCCGGCTCTCAGGCCGAGTTCGGCGATACCGCCCGACGGGTCGGCGAGCATCGCCCGGTAGACGGCCTCGACGTCCGGTCCCAGCCCCAGCGCTTGCAGCATTCCCCAGCCCCCCAGCTGACCTGCGGCCGCCGGAAGCGCGGCCCGCGCCATGATCGTAAACCACGGACGGCACCAAGGTGCCAGACCTCTTGGTGCCACCCGAAACCTCTTTTCCGCAGGTCAGGCGGGCAGCAACATAGTGATCACCGGAACGGCGGGGGCGAGAGTCCCCGACTCAGGGCCCGAGCCGCAAGGACGATCCGGTGCAGCGCGCAGCAACCATCCCGATCCGCTCTCCATGACCTTCGCTCCAGGGGGAACCGCCATGTCCCGCACCGCTCGCATCGCCGCTGCCGCCACCGTCCTGTCCGCCCTGCTCTGCGCCGGATCGACCGTCAGCGCATCGGCCGCCGTCGCAAACGTCGCCGCCGGCCCGGCCAGCATCAACTGGGACACCGCACCGGTGACCGGCAACAGCATCAACTGGGACTGACACCGGTGCGCGTGATCCGTGCCTCGCTGGCAAGTACGCCGCCCGGGCCCGCCCGGGAGAGCGAGCTGGCCCTCGTGACCGACCTGATCTGGGCTCACTGCGGCCCGGGCCACGGTCTGGAGCACCTGCGGGCCAAGGTCACCGGCGAGGGTCTGGACCTCTACCTCTTCATGCGGGCCCCGTCCGAGGCCGCGTCCTTCGCCCAGGCACACGCCATCCTCACCAGCGCCCTCCCGCCGTTGATCTCGCACGGCTACCGCACCACCGCGACGTACTGCTGACGGCTGCTGCCTCGCACCGCAACGCAACGCCCCCGACGTTCCCGCATCAAGGGCCCCGTTCGGCCTGTCCACTTCCAGGAGACCTCCATGCCCCGCACCGCCGCGCCCCGGCGCGTCCGTACCGCCGTTCTCGCCAGTGCGGGCGTCCTCGCCGCCGCCACTGTCTACGGAATCGCCCAGCACGCCGATGCCTCCACCGCTTCCGACGCCTCCTCCCGTCCGGCAGCCGCCGGTGCGACCAGTACGGCAGTCACCGACGGCCCCCTTGCAGCCGGGGCGCCCACGGCAGCCGCATCGCCCGGGACGCAGCAGCCCGGCACCGGTGCCACGCCGACTCCGGCCGGTACGAGCGAGGGCAAGCGCGAGCCGGCCAAGGCAGGCGGCAAGGGCACCACGGCGAGCGGCGGCAACGCTCCCGCCGCCCTGGAGGCCGGGAAGGTCGAGCCCGCCGAGCTGCCCGACAGCGCGCAGCAGAAGTGGAAGGAACTCGCACCGGCCGTCACCCAGCCGCTGGCCCAGGACTTCCAGCTCAACGAGTGCGCATCCGTGCCCGGCGCCACCCACTGGCGGCAGCAGGCCTTCATCAGCTCGCACAAGACCCCTGCCATCCAGAACTCCCTCTCCTTCAAGGACGAGGCAGCGGCGAGGTCCGCGTACGAGAAGGTCCTCGGCGGGATGAATGCGTGCGCGCAGACCAGCCAGGCCCTGCAGAAGCAGTTCAAGCTGACGCCCGACGCCACCGTCCGGGAGACCGCCGCCGACGACCACGGCCGTGCGTGGTCGCGCCGCTGGACCGGAGTCGAGGGAGCCTCGGCAGCCGGCGCGCAGACCAATCACATCTATGCGGTCCTGCGCGGCACGGTCTTGACCCTCCTGACCTTCGACGAGTGGGACTCCGCCGCCCCGGCTTCCTACGACCCGCGCTCGGACGCCGCCGTTTTGACCATGCTCGCCGGCTGACCGCCACCCACTGGACTTCGCCCCACCGGCACACCACCGCCTTCTTCCCGACACGCCTTCCAGGAGACCTCCATGTCCCGCGCCACCCGTTCGTCCGTCCTGCGCTGCACCTCCGCCCTGGTTTCCGCCGGCCTCGCCGCGACGGCTCTGACCGCGGCGACCGCGGCTCCGGCCCAGGCCGCGTCCTCCAAGGGCGGAAAGATCACCCGCAGCGAGGTCATCGCCCGAGCCCAGTACTGGGTGGACCAGGGCGTCCCGTACAACCAGTCCGGCTCCTACACCGACGGCCACGGGACCAACTACCGCGAAGACTGCTCCGGATACGTCTCGATGGCCTGGCACGCCACCCAGTCGTACAACACCTGGACCCTTCCCGGCATCTCCTCCGAGGTCAGCAAGTCCTCGCTGCTCCCGGGAGACGCCCTGAACTACACCGAGGCGCACGTCATCCTCTTCGGTGGCTGGAAGGACAAGGCGGCCGGCACCTTCACGTACTACGCCGAGCAGAACAGCAACGTCCTGACCAACAAGTACACCGCGAACATCAACAGCAGCTCGGTCGCCGGCTGGCCGACCAGCCTCTACAAGGGGCTGCGCTACGACAACATCGTCGATGACACACGACCGGCGAACGCGGGTGTGTACCGGGCGTCGAACCAGACGTTCTACGAGCGTGACAGCTCGGGTGGCACGCAGGGCTCCGCCATGTTCGGCAACCCCGGCTGGAAGCCGCTGACCGGCGACTTCAACGGCGACGGCATCGACACCATCGGCGTCTACGACCCCGCCAACGGCGACTTCCACCTCTCCAACGACAACGCAAACGCCGCCATATCCGTCCGCTTCGGCAACCCCAACTGGACCCCGCTGGTCGGCGACTGGGACGGCGACGGCAAGGACACCGTCGGCGCCTACGACCCCGCCACCCAGAAGTTCTACCTCTCCAACGACAACAGCACCGTCGCGGCAAGCTTCGTCTACGGCAACCCCGGCGACATTCCGCTGGCAGGTGACTGGGACGGCGACGGCAAGGACGCAGTCGCCGTCTACCGCCCGGACAACGCCATGTTCTACGAAGCCGACCTCACGGGCCACACGATCGGCAACACCATGTTCGGAAACCCCGGCTGGACCCCGCTGATCGGCGACTACAACGGCGACGGCATCGACACCATCGGCGTCTACGACCCCGCCACCCAAAAGTTCTACCTCTCCAACGACAACGGCACCGTCGCCACCAGCTTCACCTACGGCAACCCCGGCGACACCCCCATCACCGGCGCCTGGTAGGGCAACCGCCCCAGGGTTCGCGAGGTCAACGGGTGGGCGCGACGCGAAGCGCCGCCCACCCGGTTCCCGCACCCCGTCCCACCCGCTCCGCCGCCTGCCGCCTGCCGCCTGCCGCCTGCCGCCTGCCGCCTGCCGCCCGAGATTCCTTCAGCACCAGGAGCCACATCCCATGCGCAACGCCCTGTCTCGCACCGCCCGCACGGCTGCCTCGCTCACCCTCACCCTCGCCACGGCCTGCCTCGCGGCCGTCGCCGTCCAGCCGACAGCCCATGCCGCCTCGGTGTCCACCTGGGACAAGGTCGCCCAGTGCGAGTCCTCCGGGAACTGGGCCATCAACACGGGCAACGGCTACTACGGCGGCCTTCAGTTCAGCCTCAGCACCTGGAAGGGGTACGGCGGCACGCAGTACGCCGCATATCCGCACCAGGCGACCAAGCAGCAGCAGATCCTGATAGGCGAGAAGGTTCTGGCCGGCCAGGGGCAGGGCGCCTGGCCCAGTTGCGGCCCTGCCGCCGGTCTGGGCGCGGACAAGGCCGACCCCTACCCCGCGCCCGCACACCGCAAGACGCATGCGGGTGTGTACCGGGCGTCGAACCAGACGTTCTACGAGCGTGACAGCTCGGGTGGCACGCAGGGCTCCGCCATGTTCGGCAACCCCGGCTGGAA
>NZ_JBHYVA010000526.1:0-6100 GCF_042750055.1 Streptomyces sp. NPDC059456 | reverse complement strand
TGCCGTGTGGGGGGCCCCCCGGGCGGGCGCGCCCCCCGCGGGGGGCGCGCCCCACCGCCCGCGGCGTCGGCAGATCCCACAGCCCCATCGGGCCCGCCGAGGTCACGAATTGAACCTGCAGGCGATCGTGAACCGACACAAAGGGGTAGTTGGCGCCCGGATTCTGGACGAGGCCTTCCGCTGAGCGGACCCGCTCGCTAATGTCCCCGCATCGAACGCCCCGTGGCAGCGCCGCCGCGGGAGCGCAGCCGGTGCCATGGCCGCTACCGGCGGCCTCTCGTGCGTCGCCGTGGGACCGGCGTCGCATCCACCCAGAGAGTCACCGCCGCTCACCGAGAGAGGGAGAGGCGTCGTGACCGCGGAAACCTCCCAGACTCTGGACCGAGGACTCAGAGTCCTCAAACTGCTTGCCGACACTGACCACGGTCTGACCGTCACCGAGCTCTCCAACCGCCTCGGTGTGAACCGCACCGTGGTCTACCGCCTGCTGGCCACCCTCGAACAGCACGCCCTGGTCCGCCGTGACCTCGGCGGCCGGGCCCGCGTCGGGCTCGGGGTGCTGCGGCTCGGGCGGCAGGTGCACCCGCTCGTGCGCGAGGCGGCCCTGCCCGCGCTGCGGTCCCTCGCCGAGGACATAGGCGCCACCGCGCACCTGACGCTCGTCGACGGCACCGAGGCACTCGCCGTGGCCGTCGTGGAGCCGACCTGGACCGACTACCACGTGGCCTACCGGCCCGGCTTCCGCCACCCGCTGGACCGGGGCGCGGCCGGGCGGGCCATTCTGGCCGCCCGTCAGGGCACGCTCATCGAGCCCGGCTACACGCTGACCCACGGGGAGCTCGAAGCGGGCGCCAGCGGCGCGGCCGCGCCCCTCGTGGGCATCACGGGGCTGGAGGGAAGCGTGGGCGTCGTGATGCTGGCCGACGCCGTGCCGGAGCGGGTCGGCCCGCGCGTCGTGGACGCGGCCCGGGAGGTCGCCGACGCGCTGCGCTGACGCCGGAGCGGGCGCGTGCCGCCCGGCGGGGGAGGGCCCGGCGGGCGCGCCCGATAGATTGACCGGGTGCTCTCTCGCCTCACACGTCTGCCGCGTCCCGCCGCCCTGGCCGTCTGCGCCGTGCCCGTGCTCGGGCTGTTCGCCGTCGCGGCCCTCGCGCCGCTGCCGTTCGTGATCGCCCAGCCGGGGCTCACGGCCGACGTGCTCGGCGCCCGCGACGGCAAGCCCGTCATCTCCGTGACGGGCGCCCCGAGCCGGCAGACCACCGGCCAGCTCCGGATGACCACCATCCAGGCCACCGGTCCCTCCACCACCGTGAAGCTGCCCGAGCTGCTCGACGACTGGTTCGACACCAGCCGGGCGGTCATGCCCAGGGAGGCGGTCTACCCCTCGGGCGGAAGCGACAAGGAGATCGAGGCGCACAACCTGGAGCAAATGACCACTTCGCAGTCGATGGCCACCCAGGCCGCCCTCGGCTTCCTCCACAAGGACCCGAAGGACGTGAAGGTCGACCTCAACCTGGCCGACGTCGGAGGCCCGAGCGCCGGCCTGCTCTTCTCCCTCGGCATCGTCGACAAGCTCGACGGCGACGGCAGCGGCGGCGACCTCACCGGCGGTCACACCATCGCCGGTACGGGAACCATCGCCGCGGACGGCAAGGTCGGCGCCGTCGGCGGCGTGGCCCTGAAGACCCAGGCCGCGCGGCGCGACGGGGCGAGCGTGTTCCTCGTACCGGAGGCGGAGTGCTCCGACGCCCGGTCCGAACTCCCCGAGGGGCTGCGGCTGATCCCCGTCACGACGCTGACGGACGCGGTGCAGTCGCTGCGCGCGCTGACCCGGGGGGAGCAGGTTCCGTCCTGCTGACGTCCACGGAGTCGGCGGAGTCGGCGGAGCCGAACGAGCGGGCGGGTTCCGGAGCGGGTTCCGGCGCGGGTTCCGGTGCGCGCTCCATCGTGCGCCAGGCCGGGAAGACCAGCGGTGCGAGCGTGGCCAGCAGGTACGTGCCGCCGAACAGCAGCAGCGCCCCCGTCACGCCGATCCCGTCGGCCAGCAGGCCCGCGGCGAGTCCGCCCAGCGGCATGGTCAGCTCGCAGCCCGCCGTGGTCACGCCGGCGACGCGGCTGCGCAGCTCGTCCGGGACCCGCTCGTAGATCACGGAGCTCAGGATCGGGTTGAGCACGCCCGCGCCGAGCCCGGACAGGGCCATCGTCACCGCGAGCGGCAGCGGGGTGTCGGTGAAGGCGGCCACCACGTACCGCGGCGCACCGCACAG
The DNA here is from genome assembly GCF_042750055.1 of Streptomyces sp. NPDC059456. Lineage (NCBI taxonomy): Bacteria > Bacillati > Actinomycetota > Actinomycetes > Kitasatosporales > Streptomycetaceae > Streptomyces > Streptomyces sp. NPDC059456. The sequence continues at coordinate 3,833 of NZ_JBHYVA010000526.1, read as the reverse complement.
CACGAAGGCCGCCGTGTAGACGGTCCTGCGGGAGAACCGCTCGCCCCACGCCCCGTAGAGCAGGGCGCCCAGCAGCGCGAAGCCGCCGAAGAGGGAGACGAGCAGGCCGACCGCGGTGGCGCCGCCGAGGGCCTCGCGGCCGTGCACGGGCAGCAGGACGGCGGACCAGCCCTGGTCCAGGCCGTTGGTCATCATCACCATCAGGGTGATGCCGGCCAGCAGCCGGGTGCGGGTCAGGAAGGTCCAGCCCTCGGCCAGTTCGGCCCGGTAGCCGGCGAACGACATCTTCCCGGCGGCCGGCTGCGGTTCGGCGGCCGGCACCCCGCGCAGGAACGCGGTGACCAGCAGTGCGGAGACCGCGAAGGTGGCCGAGTCCACCAGCAGGGCCGACTCGGCGCCGAAGGCCGCGATCAGGACGCCGGCCAGCGCGGCCCCGATCATCCGGGCCCCGCGGGAGACGGCGTCGTACAGGCTCGCCGCCCGGCCCACGGTGGTGCCGGCGTGCTCGGCGAGGCTCGGCAGCAGGACGCCGCGGGCGGTCAGGCCGGGCGTGTGGACGAGCCCGCCGACGGCCATCAGCGCACACAGCATCCAGAACTCCAGCACGCCCGCGTGCTGGAGCAGCGGGATCGAGCCGACCGACAGGGCGCAGATCAGGTCGGAGGCAGCCGAGACCCGGCGGCGCCCGATCCGGTCGATGACGGGGCCGCCGACCAGGGCGGCCACGATGACGGGCAGGGTGGCGCAGAAGGCGACGACACCCGCCCGGCCGGCGCTGCCCGTGGTCTGGAGCACGAACCACGGGACGCCGATCAGGGTGAGGGAACTGCCCGCTATGGAAACGGTGTTGGCGGCCAGGACGGCCGCGAAGGGCCGCCGGCTCATGCGGCGGCGTGCGGGGCGCGGGCGATCCGGGCGTGAACGTGCGCGGGCTGCATCAGCCGGATCCCGGCGCTGACGAGGGCCTCGCCGATCCGGTTGCGCAGGGCGGGCGAGGCCGGGGCGCCCTCGCGGGCGAGGTGCCAGGCGGCGGCCTCGGCGGCGAGCGCGGCGGTACGGGCGGCGTGCGTCTCGGCGTGTATCTCGGCGGGCGTGAAGGCGTGCACGGCAGGACTCCTTCTGCGGAATGCGAGCGGGTACGAGGGACGGGCGGGGCAGGGCAGGGCAGGGCCGGGCAGCCGGGCCCGGCAGGGCAGGGCCTGGACAGCCGGGCAGGGGCAGCCGGGCCGGGCTACTCGGCGGCGCGCGGGAACGCGTGCGTGTGGAAGCGGACCGTCTCGGTGCCCTCCGCGGGCGGAAGGTCGCGGTAGCTGTTGATCAGGTCGTGGATCTTGCGGTTCAGTTCGACCGCCTGGCCGGGGGTCAGGCGCAGTGTGAAGTCGCTGAGGTCCGAGGCGCGCCGCCACTCCCGGGGCCAGCCGTGGGCCGTGCCGAGCCAGGTGCTCATCTCCTGCGTGTGGGTCGTCGCGATCTCGTGCAGGAACAGGTCCGCCGCGCCGCGCGTGGCCGGGTCCTCGGCGAACACCAGCTCCTCGTCGAACCCGGTCCCGTCGTGGACGGCCCGCCACCAGCGCTCGCGGCCCTTGCCGTGCCCCGGTGCGTCCTCGACGAACCCGTGCGCGGCGAGCTGGCGCAGGTGGTAGCTGGTGGCGCCGCTGGACTCCCCGAGCCGGTCCGCCAGCTGCGACGCGGTGGCCGGACCGTCGTGGCGCAGGGTGGCCAGGATGCGCATGCGCAGGGGGTGGGCGAGGCCGCGCAGGGAGCGGGCGTCGAGCATGCGGACCTGGGGTTCCGGCGGGAGCGGCGGCTCCGGCGGAAGCGGGGGCAATGGCGGCTCGGGCGGCAGTGGCGGCTCGGGCGGCAGTGGTGGTTCCTGGGCTTCCGGCTCTTCGGGCATGGCTCAACCGTAGAGTTGCAAAGACTCCTATGCAAGGGTTTCTTTGCAACGTCTTCTTTGGAACCACGCGGACGGCCGCGGCCGGACGGCTCAGTCCTCGTACGCCGCCTGCTCCACCAGCGGGATCACCCGCAGCGGCACCGGGTTCTCCATGACGATCGCCGTCGAGGCCCGCACGATCCCCTCGAAGCCGACGACCCGGTCGATCACCCGCTGCAGATCGGCGTTGGACCGGGCGACGAGCCGGCACAGCATGTCCCCGTGCCCGGTGGTCGTGTGCAGCTCCAGCACCTCCGGCACGCCGTCCAGGTGCGCCCGTACGTCGGCCCCTTGCCCCTGCTTGATCTCGAGCGTCGCGAACGCGGTCACCGGGTACCCGAGGGCCGCCGGGTCCACCTGGGGGCCGAAGCCGCGGATGACCCCGTTCGCCTGGAGCCGGTCGAGGCGGGCCTGCACGGTCCCGCGGGCCACGCCGAGCCGGCGGGAGGCCTCCAGGACCCCGATCCGGGGCTCGCGGGCGAGCAGGACGATGAGCCGGCCGTCGAGTGCGTCGATACCCATGGAAACCTTCCCTCGATCCGCTGGTCATACTGCACAGATCTCTCCCTCATCCTCCGGCCTGGCTGGTCATCCTGTACAGCAGAAATCGAAACTATTGCGCAGCTTGTGGATCGGCGGGACTCTGCGCTCATGACTGAGTCTTTGGTGAACCTGGAAACCACCCCCCACACCGCGCGTGAGGCAGACCCCTTCCCGGTGAAGGGCATGGACGCGGTCGTCTTCGCCGTGGGCAACGCCAAGCAGGCCGCGCACTACTACTCGACCGCCTTCGGCATGAAGCTCGTCGCCTACTCCGGACCGGAGAACGGCGTCCGCGAGACGGCCAGCTACGTCCTCACCAACGGTGCCGCGCGCTTCGTGCTGACCTCGGTCATCAAGGCGGCGACGGACCACGGCCGCTTCCTCGCCGAGCACGTCGCCGAGCACGGCGACGGCGTCGTCGACCTCGCGATCGAGGTCCCGGACGCGCGGGCCGCGTACGCGTACGCCGTCGAGCACGGCGCGCGCGGCCTGGACGAGCCGTACGAGGTGAAGGACGAGCACGGCACGGTCGTCCTCGCCGCCATCGCCACCTACGGCCAGACCCGCCACACGCTGGTCGAGCGCAAGGACTACACCGGCCCCTACCTGCCGGGCTACGTCGCCGTCGACCCGCTGGTCGAGGCCCCGGCCAAGCGGACCTTCCAGGCCATCGACCACTGCGTGGGCAACGTCGAGCTCGGCCGGATGAACGAGTGGGTCGCGTTCTACAACAAGGTCATGGGCTTCACGAACATGAAGGAGTTCGTGGGCGACGACATCGCGACCGAGTACTCGGCGCTGATGTCGAAGGTCGTCGCGGACGGCACCCTCAAGGTCAAGTTCCCGATCAACGAGCCGGCGATCGCGAAGAAGAAGTCGCAGATCGACGAGTACCTGGAGTTCTACGGCGGCGCCGGCGTCCAGCACATCGCGCTCGCCTCGAACGACATCGTCGCGACCGTGCGGTCGATGCGGGCGGCGGGCGTGGCCTTCCTGGACACCCCCGACTCCTACTACGACACCCTCGGCGAGTGGGCCGGCGAGACCCGCGTGCCGGTGGAGACCCTGCGCGAGCTGAAGATCCTCGTCGACCGCGACGAGGACGGCTACCTGCTGCAGATCTTCACCAAGCCGGTGCAGGACCGGCCGACGGTGTTCTTCGAGATCATCGAGCGGCACGGGTCGATGGGCTTCGGCAAGGGCAACTTCAAGGCCCTCTTCGAGGCGATCGAGCGCGAGCAGGCCAAGCGGGGCAACCTGTAGGTCGCGGCTTACGGGGCCCCGGGGGCGGCGCCCCCGCGGGGGGGCGGGCGGCGGCCCGCCCCCCCGGGCGGCGGGCGCGGCCGAGAGGCGC
>NZ_JBHYVA010000525.1:0-6107 GCF_042750055.1 Streptomyces sp. NPDC059456 | reverse complement strand
GGGCGGTCCCGCGGGCCGGGACGCGGCGCGGCGACGCCTGCGCGGAGGCAGGTTGTCGCTCGGGCTGCCGCTGTCGGCGCCACCGGTGGTGTTGTTGGTTTCGTTGTTGAGCATGCGGGCGGTTCTCCCGTCACGCTCCCGGGCGCCGCGGCTGACTTCCGGTCCGGCACGGCCCCGCGCGTTCGGCGCGGACCCGGCCTCCGGGGCGCGGTCGCCACACGGGAGCTCTAGTCCATGGCCGCCGGTTCCGTACGTCTTGTCCGTACGGCCTGGCGGAAGTCTTCAGGTCTGTGCGCGGCCCGACCCAGGTGGCTCCCGAGTCCCAGGGCTGCGCGACGACGACGATCCCTACGCGGCGGGACCTTCCGGCGCCTTCGCGTCGGCGGCCACGGCGGCCGTGGGTGGGGCGGCCGTGACAGCCTCGCGGTCGGGCGCGAGCGGGTCGGTCACCGTGCCGGACTCCTCGTCGAAGAGCCCCTGCGCCAGCCTGGTCACCGCTGCGGGGACCGGCGGCGCCAGGTCGGCCACAGCTCGGAGACCGGACAGGACGTCGTCGGGTCGCACGGCAGGTGTCAGATGCCGAACAACCAGCCGCAGTATCGCACAGGCATTGTCCAGCGGCCTATCAGCCGGGGCAGGAACCGACTCGAGGCTCACCACGGCCCCGCGGGTGTCGAAGGTGCGCATGCCGTTCTTGGTGCGGCGCTGCACCTCCACCGTCTCGGCGGCGAGGAAGGCCTCGACCGCCCGCTCGGCGTCGGCGCCCCGCACGCCCTCCAGACGCAGCTCCCACACGGAGGCGGTCAGCCGCTCGGCGAGACCGGAGGTGCGGGCCTCGACGGCGTCGATGATGTCGAGCCCGACCGGCATCGACTCGTCGAGCAGCTCGCGGAGCTTCTCGGGGTCGCGGGGCTCCGCGAGGCCGATCTCCAGGTACTCGGCCTCGCTGCCGGTGCCGGTCGGCGCGGCGTTCGCGTACGACACGCGGGGGTGCGGGGTGAAACCGGCCGAGTACGCCATGGGCACCTCGGCGCGGCGCAGGGCCCGCTCGAACGCGCGCTGGAAATCTCGGTGGCTGGTGAACCGGAGGCGGCCGCGCTTGGTGTAGCGCAGTCGGATGCGCTGCACCACCGGTGCGGGGGGCGGGCCTTCGGGCTGTCGCTTGCCCAGTGGTTCTTCTCCTTGTGCGGGGCTTCGCGGCTCGCGCGTCGCCCTGAGGTCCGGTGAGCCGGCGGGCCACGCCGTGCCCTCCGGCTCACCCCTGCCGCTGGGGCAGGGGGCTCTCGGGGGCGGGCGTGTTGCTCACGGCTGTCGTACTACCCAGAGTACGCGCCCGTGACCTCACCGGTTCCCGGCCGGGGCCCCCGAACAGCGCTTTTCGCACGTCGGCCCGGGCCTGGCGGACGGTGGTGCGGACGGTGCGCCACACCTCTCGTACGACATGTCCGACCGGTGTCAGCACGTGCCGGTAGACCTGCGCCACGGGCCATCCCACGACGACCCGTCCGACCAGCCGGACCGCCCGCCACACGGCCCGCAGGATCCGCCCGGCGACGTGCCACGCCCAGACGAGCACCTGCCCGACCGGGGTGAGCACGTACCGGTACGCCACCCCGCCGAGCCACACCAGCGCCCGCCCGACCGGCGTGAGCACGTACCGGTGGAACGCCCCACCGAGCCACACCAGCGCCCGCCCGACCGGCGTGAGCACGTACTGGTGGAACGCCCCACCGAGCCACACCAGCGCCTGCCCGACGGGGCTGAGCACGTACCGGTACCCCGCCCCGCCGAGCCACAACAGCGCCTGCCCGACCGGGGTGAGCACGTACCGGTGGACGACTCCGGCCAGCCACAGCAGCCCCCGGCCGACGGGCGCGAGGACGTACCGCCACAGCCCCACCCAGGGCCAGACGAACAGGATCATGCAGAGCGCCCACCCGGTCCACGCCACGCCTTTGGCGAGCGGAGCGAGCAGGTAGCGCATCCCGCCGCGCCCGATCCGGGCCAGCGCCTCACCGAGCGGGCGCAGCAGGTACGCGTACAGCAGCCGGCCGCCGGGCGCGAGCACGTGGAGGTGCAGCGGCTCCAGCACGAACCGCCACGATCCGACCCACGGCCACACGAACACCAGCTTGAGCAGCACGGTCAGCACCAGGCCGGCCGCACGCAGCGCCGGCTGCACGACGTACACGGACAACGGCCCCAGCACGTGGCGCCGCACGGCCTGCCCGAAGGCGACGAGCAGATCCCAAACCACCCGTACGGGCAGTACGACGATCAGCGCCACGATCTTGACGGGTACCCGGATGACCCCCACGAGGCAGCCCTCACCGGAATCCGCGGCCTGCCGCTTGTCGAGTTCCATACCGGCTAGGACACCGAAAACCCCCCGACCGTTGCGGTCGGGGGGTCAGGTCGCGCCGGGGTTACTTCACGACCGACAGCGGGAGGAGCTTCTTGCCCGTGGGGCCGATCTGGATCTGGGTGTCCATCTGCGGGCAGACGCCGCAGTCGAAGCACGGGGTCCAGCGGCAGTCGTCGACCTCGGTCTCGTCGAGGGCGTCCTGCCAGTCCTCCCAGAGCCAGTCCTTGTCGAGGCCGGAGTCCAGGTGGTCCCAGGGCAGGACTTCCTCGTACGTGCGCTCGCGGGTCGTGTACCAGGCCACGTCCACGCCGTAGGCCGGCAGCGTCTTCTGCGCGGCCTCCATCCAGCGGTCGTACGAGAAGTGCTCGCGCCAGCCGTCGAAACGGCCGCCCGACTCGTAGACGGCGCGGATGACGTCGCCGATGCGGCGGTCGCCGCGCGAGAGGAGGCCCTCGACGATGCCCGGCTTGCCGTCGTGGTAGCGGAAGCCGATGGAGCGGCCGTACTTCTTGTCGCCGCGGATCTTGTCCCGCAGCTTCGTCAGGCGCGCGTCCGTCTCCTCGGCCGACAGCTGCGGCGCCCACTGGAAGGGGGTGTGCGGCTTCGGGACGAACCCGCCGATCGACACGGTGCAGCGGATGTCGTTCTGGCCGGAGACCTCGCGGCCCTTGGCGATCACGTTGACCGCCATGTCGCCGATCTGCAGGACGTCCTCGTCGGTCTCGGTCGGCAGGCCGCACATGAAGTACAGCTTCACCTGGCGCCAGCCGTTGCCGTACGCGGTGGCGACGGTGCGGATCAGGTCCTCTTCCGAGACCATCTTGTTGATGACCTTGCGCATGCGCTCGGAGCCGCCCTCGGGGGCGAAGGTCAGACCGGAGCGGCGGCCGTTGCGGGTCAGCTCGTTCGCCAGGTCCACGTTGAACGCGTCCACACGGGTAGACGGCAGGGACAGGCCCACCTTGTCGTCCGTGTAGCGGTCCGCGAGGCCCTTGGCGATGTCGGCGATCTCGGTGTGGTCCGCGGAGGACAGGGAGAGGAGGCCGACCTCCTCGAAGCCCGTGGCCTTGAGACCCTTCTCCACCATCTCGCCGATGCCGGTGATGCTTCGCTCCCGCACGGGGCGCGTGATCATGCCGGCCTGGCAGAAACGGCAGCCGCGGGTGCAGCCGCGGAAGATCTCGACGGACATCCGCTCGTGGACGGTCTCGGCGAGCGGGACCAGCGGCTGCTTGGGGTACGGCCACTCGTCGAGGTCCATGACCGTGTGCTTGGACACGCGGTACGGGACGCCCGACTTGTTCGGCGCGACGCGCGCGATGCGGCCGTCGGGCAGGTAGTCCACGTCGTAGAAGCCCGGCACGTAGACCTGGCCGGTCTTGGCCAGGCGGAAGAGGACCTCCTCGCGCCCGCCCGGACGGCCCTCGGCCTTCCACGTGCGGATGATCTCCGTCATGTCGAGGACGGCCTGCTCGCCGTCGCCGATGACCGCGCAGTCGATGAACTCCGCGATCGGCTCGGGGTTGAAGGCCGCGTGGCCGCCCGCGAGGACGATGGGGTGGTCGACCGTGCGGTTGCGGGCCTCCAGCGGGATGCCCGCCAGGTCCAGGGCCGTGAGCATGTTCGTGTAGCCCAGCTCCGTGGAGAAGGACAGGCCGAACACGTCGAAGGCGCCCACGGGGCGGTGGCTGTCCACGGTGAACTGGGGCACGTGGTGTTCGCGCATCAGCTCTTCGAGGTCGGGCCACACGCTGTAGGTGCGCTCCGCGAGCACGCCCTCGCGCTCGTTCAGCACCTCGTACAGGATCATGACGCCCTGGTTGGGCAGCCCGACCTCGTACGCGTCCGGGTACATGAGCGCCCAGCGGACGTCGCACGCGTCCCAGTCCTTGACGGTGGAGTTCAGCTCACCGCCGACGTACTGGATCGGCTTCTGAACGTGCGGAAGCAGGGCCTCGAGCTGAGGAAAGACTGACTCGGCGGGCATAGCAACCTTCGTGAGCTGGCAGGGGGGCGACTATCAAGCGTAACCCGCTCGCAGCCGCCCCCTGAATCCCGCAGCCCGCGGGGAGCAGGGCGTGCACCGGACGTCACACGAGTCGCACGGCGGGTCACCCCCGTCGCGGCGGGGGAAGGAGGCGCTCGGCGATTCAACGATCCGGATGTCCTGCGGTCACACCCCGGGGGCGGACCGCAGCCCGGGGTCGGCGGCGCTCTGCCAGACCCGCGGGAGCTCCCGCTCGTTCCGTTCGGCCAGGGCTTCCTCGCGGGCGTAGAGGACGCCCCAGGTGAAGGCCGACTCCCCGGCTCCGGCCGCTTGGACGCCGAGGCCGTGCAGGGCTTCGCGGGCGACGACGCCGTCCTGGTGGTCGCCGAGCAGGCTCTGCACCGATTTCACGGCCTTGGTCAGGTGCTTCGCGGGTTTGCCGAGTGCCGGTGTGGCCGCCTCGGCCGCGTAGCGGGCGCGTTTGGCGGCCTTGCGGGCGCTGTGGAGGGCGAGGTCGCGCGGTTCGCCGGGTTCCTGGCCGAGGGCGGCCGCGACCCGGGTGGCGAGGCGCTGGTGGTCCTTGAGGACGGACTTGGACAGGACCTCGGCGGCGGGACCGGCCGCGGCCGGGAGCAGGGGCGGGTCGGCCAGCAGGGCGTCGAGGGCTTCGAGCAGGGCCGCGTACCGCTTGCCGTCGAGCGCGGCGAGGGCGCGGCGGCGGGTGCCGGAGCGGCGGGCGTTGTTCCACGTGCGCAGGCGGCCGCGGACGGGTCCGAGGACGAGGGTGCGCGGGAGTTCGGCGATGCGGGTCTGGATCCGGTCGAAGAGGACCTCCTGGTCGCGGTCGAGGCCGAGTTCGGCGCCCAGCCAGCGGAGCTCCTCGCCGAGGGGGTCGGTGGCGGCGCGGTCGAGGACCTTGCGGTGGGACGCGAAGGCGCTGCGCATCCGGCGGCAGGCGACCCGCATCTGGTGGACGGAGTCGGGCAGGTTGCGGCGGACGGCGGGGTCGTGGGCGACGAGGGAGTCGCGCTGTTCGCGCAGGTACGCGAGGACGTGCGCGCCGGCGGTGTCGTCGGCGGGGGCGGTGCCGGGCCGGTGCGGCGGCTCGTTGCCGGTCTCGGTGAGGGCGCGGGCGAGTTTGGAGGGGGCGTCGGCGACCCGGAGTCCGGCCTTGCGGAACTTCTTCTCGACGGCGTCGAGCAGGGCGGGGTCGACGCCGTCGGCGAGTTCCACCTCGACCTCGGTCCAGGAGGCGGAGGCCTCGTCGCGCTCGGCGCGGACGGTGTCGGTGGAGAGTTCCGCGAGGAGGGCGCCGTCGGCGTCGAGGAGGTGGCTGATGCGGCGGGAGGACAGGAGCCGGACCTGCGGTTCCAGGGCGGCGTCGCGGACGCGGGAGCGGACGAGGGCGGCGAGGGCGCGGGGGACGGTGTCGCCGAGGGGGGCGCCGACCTCGTCGCGGACGCCGGGCGAGACGGGCAGTTTGAGGTGCCATCCCGCGTCGGCGCCGCCGGTGCGGCGTCTGAGGGTGAGGCCGTCGGCGGCGAGCCGCTGGTCGGGGGTGTCGTAGTAGACGGCGTCGAGGTCGACGGTGCCCTGGTCGGCGAGGGGCCCGCCGGCGGGCCCGGCCGGGCCTGGAGGGTGTGAGGCGCGCGCGGGCGAGCGCGGCGGGTTCACGGCGATTGGGGGGGGGGGGGGGGCTCGGGGGCGCGGGCCCCCGCGGCGGCGGTGTGCGGGGCCGCCCGTGGGGTACTCCAG
>NZ_JBHYVA010000524.1:0-6113 GCF_042750055.1 Streptomyces sp. NPDC059456 | reverse complement strand
GCGGGCCGCCCCCAACTCCTCATATCCCGGCCGTACTTGATCGACGCCCTGCTCGCCGAGCTCGGCCGGCTCGGCGGCCACCACCAGGGCGATCGCCGCGCACTCCGGCGCCGACAGCGTCTGACCGAGCACCAGGAACCCCGCCAGTGCGGCGATCGCCGGGGCCAGGCTCGTCAGCACCGCGAACGTCGCGGCCGGCAGCCGCCGCAGGGCCAGCAGCTCCAGCGCGTACGGCAGCCCCGAGGACAGCACCGCGACCGCCGCGCCCAGCCCCAGCACGTCCGGCCGCAGCAGTACGCCGCCCGCCGAGCCGATGCCCGGCGGCAGGGTCACCAGCGCCGCGACGCCCATCGCGAGGGCCAGGCCGTCCAGCCGCGGGAAGCGCGCTCCGGCCCGGGCGCCCAGGAGGATGTAGGCCGCCCACAGGGCCCCCGCCCCGAGCGCGCAGCAGGCACCCACCGGGTCGAGTCCGTCGAAGCCGCCCCGGCCGAGCAGGAAGACCCCGGCGAGCGCCAGGCCCGCCCAGAGCAGGCTGAGGGCGCGGCGCGCCGCCACGACGGACAACAGCAGCGGGCCGAGCACCTCCAGGGCGGCGGCCGGGCCCAGCGGCATCCGGTCGATCGCCTGGTAGAAGAGCACGTTCATACCGCCGAGGGCCACTCCGAAGGCGCAGGCCACGGCCCAGTCCGTACGGGAGTGGCCGCGCAGCCGGGGCCGGCAGACGGCCAGCAGGAGCAGCGCGGCGAGCGTCACCCGCAGCGACACCACGCCGAGCGCGCCGGCCGAGGGGAAGAGCAGCGCGGCGACGGCCGAGCCGAACTGTCCCGAGACCGTGCCCGCCAGGACCAGACCGATTCCACCGAGGCTCCCGATGCCGGGCCGTGTACGTACGAGGGTTCCCGCTGCCGTTGTCATGACCCTCACGCTAGGGATCCGCGCGGGCGGCGTGAAATGCCGGTTTGTGCAGTGGTTATGCTTCGCAGGCATGACCATGGAACTGCGTCATCTGCGGGCTTTCCTCGCCATCGCCGAGGAGGGCTCCATCACGCGTGCCGCGGCCCGGCTGCACACCGGCCAGCCCGCCCTCTCCCGCACCCTGCGCCGGCTGGAGGACCATCTGGGCGTGCGCCTGGTGGACCGCTCCACGCACCATCTGGAACTCACCGCCGAGGGCCGCACCTTCCGGGAAAGGGCCGCCACGGCGCTGGCCGCCGTCGAAGCCGCCCTCGACCCGCGCGGACTGACGGCACGGCCGCTGCGGCTCGGCCATCCGTGGGCGGCGCTCGGCGACCACACCGTCCCCCTGCTGCGGCGCTGGGACGAGAGGCACCCCGGCACGCCACTGGAGCTGCGCCGCGTCGACGACCGCTTCGCGGGGCTCACCCGGGGCACGGTGGACGTCGCCCTGCTGCGGGGCCCGGTGACGGAGCCGGGGCTGGTCACGGTGCACCTGCTCGCGGAGCCGCGGGTGGCCGTGGTGCCGGCGGGCAGTGACCTCGCGGACCGGGAGGTGCTCACGCCCGCGGACCTCGCGGCGTGGCCACTGGCCCTGAACACGGTGGCGGGCACGACCACCTTGGACCTGTGGCCCGCGGATGCGCGCCCCTCGACGACCATCGAGGTCGCCAACACCGACGAGTGGCTCACGGCCATTGCCGCGGGCCGTGCGGTGGGCGTCTCCACCTCGGCGACGCCCCGTATGCACACGCACCCGGCGATCGCCTACCGTCCGCTCAGCGGCGTCCCGCCGGTTCCGGTCCTCCTCGCCTGGCGCAGCGGGACGCCGGGACATCCCGCGATCGCGGACCTGGTGGCGCTGGCACGGGAGGTCGTGGCGCAGCGGTAGCGGCCGCGGGCCCGGGCGGGACGGCCCTCGCGCGGACGGGCCCGCGCCGATGGGCCCGTGTCGATGCCCCCGCTCAGGCCGAAGCGCCGGCCGCCGCGGTCAACGGCCCGCGGCTCACTGGCAGGTGAGGGTGAACGTGCGGCTGTCCGTCGCCCCACCCGAGTTGTCTCCCATGGAAGCCGTCACCTTGGGGGCCGGATCGTTGGCCGCGGCACGTACGGGGGACTTCACGATGAAGACGGGGGTCGCGGTGCTCGGGGCCGTGAACCTGACGACGGGTGAGACCCGCTTGCCGTTGTCGCTCGCCCAGACGACCGTGACGTCGCCCGTGAGCACGAGGTCGAATTCGACGGGATCCGTGCCGGCGGCCACCTCCAGCGTGCAGACGGCCGCCCCGGTGCCGCGCCGGGGGCGGCGGGCACCCGCTCCACCGGGGAGGCGTGGGCGGCCGTCGTCGCGGGCGGGGCGGCGGAGGTCACCAGGAGCGGGGTGAGGAGTGCGTGGCGAACGTGCCGGTTCATGCGTTCCCTTCTTGCGGGAAGCATCGAGGCGTGGGAGCACGACGGTGCGGAGGCGGACACGCGGTGCCGTGGACGTCCGCTTTCAGGATCCCGGCGGATCGGGCGCGGCATGCCGAGTCGGTTTCCTATCCGGCACCGTCCCGATGCGTCTGCTCCGTCCAGATGGTCTTCCCCTCGGTGCCGTACCGGGTGCCCCAGGCCCGGGCGAGCTGGGCGACGATGAACAGCCCGCGCCCGCCCTCGTCGGCGACGCTCGCGTGGCGCAGCCGCGGAGCCGAGGGGCTGCTGTCACGGACCTCGCAGGTGAGCACGCGGTCGTTGATGACGCGCAGCTCCAAGGGAGGCTTTCCGTACCGGATCCCGTTGGTGACGAGCTCGCTGACGATGACCTCGGTCTCGAACACCGTCTCCTGCGCCACGTTCCATTCCAGGAGCCGCTCACGGACGAGCCGTCTGGCGGTCGCGGGGGCCGTGGCGGCGTCCGGAAGCTCCCAGAGCGCCACCCGGTCGGCGGGGAAGGCATGGGTACGGGCGAGCAGCAGCGCGGTGGGGCCGTCCGCGCCGTCGGCATCCGCATCCGCATCCGCGTGTGCATCCGCGTGTGCATCCGTATCGGCGGTGGCGGGGGCGCGGGCGGTGAGCGTGTACAGGATGTCGTCGCGCAGCTCCTCCAGGGGGCGGTCGGCCCGTGCCAGTACGTGCAGGAGCGCCCCGGGGCCGCCCTGCGGGCGGGGGGCCGGGAACGGGGTGTCGGACAGGACCAGGAGCCCGCCGTCCGGGATCTCGAACGTCATCGCGGCGAACGGGGTGTTCCCGGTGCCCCCCAGCAAGGACCCCGACGGCACGTCCCTCACCTCGGTGCTGCCGTCGGGACGGACGACGACGAGACTGGGGGAGCCGGCTCCCGCGACGGTACAGGTGCGGGTCAGCGGGTCGTAGACGGCGTAGGCGCAACGGGCGGCGAGCGGTTTCGGGAGCAGCTGCTCGGCGGCCGGCCGGGCCGCGCGCTCGGACGACAGGAACACCGCGGTGTCGTTGAGCCGCGCGAGGAGCTCGTCCGGTTCCAGCTCGAACGCGGCCAGCGACCGTACGACGGTGCGCAACTGCCCCATGACGGTGGCGGCGTGCAGCCCCTGGCCCATGACGCTCCCCACGGCCAGTGCCGTACGGGCCCCGGACAGGGGGATGGTGTCGTACCACTGCACACCGCTGTCGGACGGCAGGAGCAGGTACGCCGTCTCCAGCGAGGTGTGCGAGGCCGGGCCGCGGGGGAGCAACTGCCGTTGCACGGTCGCGGCGACGGTGTGCTCGCGGGTGTAGCGGCGGGCGTTGTCGATGCACAGCGCCGTGTGGTCGGCCAGCTGGAGCACGAGAGCGACGTCGTTCCCGTCGTACGGGTCGGGCCGCTGTGCGCGGTACAGGCTGATCAGGCCCAGCACGGTGCCGCGCGTCGCCAGCGGAGCCGTGACCAGCTCACGGGCCCCCGACGCGCGGATGGCCTCCGCGCGGTCCGGATCCGCCACGAGCCACGGCAGGTCACCGTCCAGCGTGACCGCGCGGGGCTGCAGGTCGGAAACGGCCTGGGTGTAGGGCGTGGGCGCGGGCAAGGAGCGTACGTCGCCCAGCGGATGTGCCTGCGGTGCCTCGGGCCCGCCGCTGCCGCGGAATGCGGCCCGGCGCAGCGGAACGCCCTCCGGCAACGGGGCGAGCGGCGGATCGTCGCCGCGGAGCACGGCGTCCACCACCTCCACGACCGCGATGTCGGCCACCCGCGGCACCAGGACGTCCACGAGCTCCTGGCAGGTGGTCATGACGTCGAGCGTCCGCCCCACTTGCTCGCGCGCGAGCCGCAGTACCTCGGTGCGGGCCCGCCCCTTCTCCCGGTCGGTGACGTCGACCGCGGTCATCGCGACGCCCAGCACCTTCCCGGACGGCGCTTCGAGGCGGAAGACGGACACCTCGTGGAAGTAATCCCGGCCGGGTTCGCCCCCGCGCCGGGCCCGGAGCAGGCGCCCCACCACGGGCGCACCGCCGTCCAGCACCCCGCGGACGAGGTCCAGCGCCTCGCCCGCGTCGACGAGTCCGTAGACCTCGTCGAAGCGGCGCCCGACGAGGTCCTCCACGTGCACGTCCCGCATGGCGGGCGTGGCCGTGTTGACGCGTACGACGCGCAGATCGGTGTCCAGCAGGTGCAGGCCGACGGGGGAATGGCTGAAGAGCGCGTCCAGCATCGCGGACTCCGGCCCGTTCAGAGGCGCGGTCGACTCGCTGTGGGCCACTGCGTTACCCCATTCCGCCGGAACCGCCGGTACCGGCCGCTCGTTGCGCTGCGCCCTACGGCACGGACACCGACATCCTGACCCCATCCGGCGCCGCTCACGTGCGCTCAAGCCGTGCTGGGGCCAAGGATGGCCCGGATGGCGGCCGAAGCGTCGAGCAGGGCGCGCGAGCGCGTCGCGATGCCCGCCTCCCGGGCCGCCAGCGCCGACTCGACGGCCTCCCGCCGGTGCCCGCTCCGCAGGTCGGGCAGCAGGGCGCGCAGCGGTCCGACCCGGTATCCCGCGCCGCGCAGCTGGTGGACGATCCGGGCGTCGCGGACCTGCGCCGGTGTGTAGCGCCGGGTTCCCCGCGGGGGGAGCCGGTCGGGGACCACCAGGCCCTCGGCGTCCCAGTGCCGCAGCGTCGAGGCGCGCACCCCGAGGGCCGCGGCGAGTTCGGACACGCCCATCGCGTCCGCCGGGCGCACGTCCGCGATCGGCTCGGCCGAGATCCGGGCGGCCGCCTCCCGGGCGAGCGCCAGCTGCGTGCGCTCCCGGTCGAGCCGCGCGTGCACCGCGTCGAGGAGGGCGAGCAGCCGTGCTTCCGGGCCCTCGTGCAGGGCCCGGAGGATCCGTTTGGCCTCCACCGGACCCGTACCGACGGCGAGGGACCGGTAGGCCAGCGCGGACTGCACGTGGACCTCCGCGTGGACCCGGTAACCGGCGGCGGAGCGCTCCGCGGGCGGCAGCACGCCGTCGCGTTCGAGGTTGCGGACCTGCTGGACGGAGTAGCCGGTACGCCGTGCGACGTCGACCGTGCGCAACGCCGTCGATTGGAGGGTTGCCACGTGCTCCACCCCTGCATTCCCCGCGTGATGTGGCCGGAAGTCTCCACAACCACTTTAATGAAACGCTTGCGGACATGACCATCGACGAGATCATCGGCTTCATGGCCGGCCGCGAAGGGGTCCTGGCCGTCCGGCCGGCCCCCGGCGACGGCTCGCCCGGGATCAGCTGGGGCGACACGTTCTTCTACCACGCGCCGGACGGCGTCGTCCCGGCCGCGACCCAGCCCTTCGCGACGATCGTGACGAAGGACCATCCCGGCGATGCGGGATCGCGCCTCGACCGGCCGGACGCGTTCCGCGTCAACGTCGCCGCCGGGAGGCAGGAGTTCGTGCGCCGGACCGGACGGGCGCCGCAGGACGCGGCCGGTGACGGCGGTCCCGCCGCCGACGACACGGTCACGGCGCACCCCGTCTACGGGTCCCTCGGCTGGCTCGCCGTGGTGAACCCGGGGCGGCGCAGCGCCGAGACCCTGCGGGAACTGCTGTGCCACGCACACGATTTGGCGCGTGCGCGGTACGAGCGGCGAACGGGCCGGTGAGCGTCCGGGGCCGGCGGGCGGGCGCGGGCCGCCCCGGGCGGCCCGGTCTGCCGCGGCCGTCCCCTGGGGCTTGGTTACCCTTTGGCCACCCGCCGCCGTCT
>NZ_JBHYVA010000523.1:0-6119 GCF_042750055.1 Streptomyces sp. NPDC059456 | reverse complement strand
GCCTGGTCTGACCCACACCACCAGCGGCACCACGCGCTCCAGGGCGGCGGCGCCCGCCGGCCGTCGTACCCGGGCCGGCAGCCCGGGAGCCAGCGCCGCCGCGGTCGCCACGACCAGCCCGTACGCCACGACCGTGGCCATGCCCATCACGTCGCCGGGGCCGAAGGTGCCGACGGCCCGGACGTCCTCGCCCTGGTACGAGGCTCCGGTGTGGGTCGCGTACTGCACGACCCCCACCGCGCCCTGCACCAGCGCCAGCACCACGAAGCACCCGGCGGCCAGCCGGAACTCCCCGGCGTCGCGCACCAGCAGCACGATCGCCGCCGGGACCAGGACGAACACCTGGAGGTAGCGCACGAAGCCGGGCAGCGCCGCGTACGGGTCGCCGGCGGTCACGGTCGCGACGGCCAGGCCCACGGCGGGCACGCCGAGCACGAGCACGCCCAGCGGGCTCAGCTCCCGCACCCGGCCGCGCAGCGCCTGCACCGCGCACACCAGCACCAGCGCCAGCGAGGCGGCGTCGGCCGGGCCGACCTTGCCCGAGGTGCTCGCGTCGCCCGCCGCGATCGGGGCGAGCAGCAGCAGGACGGTCGCGGCGAGCGGCAGCAGCGGCCAGTGGCGCCGCAGCAGCCCCGCCGCGTCGGGCCGGGCCCCGAACGGGGATACGGCGAGGCTCATCAGCTGCCCCCCAGCCGGAAGCGGAAGAAGGAGGCCGCGGTGCGGGCGAGGATCCACAGGTCCTGCCACAGCGACCAGGTGTCGATGTAGTGGTTGTCGAAACGGGCCCGGTCCTCGATGGAGGTGTCCCCGCGCAGGCCGTTGATCTGGGCGAGGCCGGTGATGCCGACGGGCATCCGGTGGCGGGCCTCGTAGCCGGGGTGCACCGCGGCGAACTTGGCGACGAAGAAGGGCCTTTCGGGACGCGGCCCGACCAGGCTCATGTCACCCCGGACGACGTTCCACAGCTGCGGGAGCTCGTCCAGCGAGGACTTGCGCAGGAAGGAGCCGACGGGGCTCATCCGCTGGTCGCCCGCGACGGTCCACCGGGTGGCGGACTCGTGCTCGTCGGCGCGCAGGGTACGGAACTTCAGCAGCGTGAAGGAGCGCCCGTACAGGCCGACCCGCTCCTGCCGGAAGATCACCCCGGGGCCGTCGGCGATCCGTACGGCCAGTGCGCACGCGCCCATCACCGGCGCCGCGGCGATCAGCGCGAGTGCGGCCAGCGTCCCGTCGACGGCCCGCTTCACCCAGCGCTCCACCGGCCGGGACGGACGCGGCAGCAGCGGCTGTACGGCGTACCCCCACAGCTGGTCGGCGGGCTGGGACACCCGCATGCCGGTCACCTTGGCGGTGCCGGCCGGGTCGGCGAGCCAGAGCCGGCAGCCGTGGTCGTGGAAGAGCCGGACGAGGGAGGCGGTGCGCTCGTCGGCCTCCGGCGGGTGGGTGAACACCGCGTGCCGGACCGAGTTCTGGATGACGGCGCGCCGGACGTCCTCGTGCGTGGCGAGCACCGGCACGCCGGCGCCGCCCTCCTCGGCGGAGCCGGTGTCGGCGAGCCCGACGGGCCGCAGTCCGTACTCGGGGCGCCCGTGCAGGGCGGCGGCGACCGCGCTCGCCCCGGCGCCGGGGCCGACGACCAGGGCCGAGGCGGGCCGGCGGCGGGCGGAGCGGCTGCGGAGCCCGTTGGCCAAGCCGCGCCCCGCGCAGGTCAGGACGGTCTGCAGGCAGACGGCGGTCAGCAGGGCGTACCAGCCCAGGGCCCGGCCGGGTGCCGCGGCGGCGGTCACGGCGGCGACCCCGCACCACAGCACGGCGGCCCGCCCGGCCAGCGCGGGCAGTTCGAGGAGTGCGGAGGGGGCGAGCCGCGGCCGGTACAGCCCGGCCTGCGCGTGCAGTGCGGCGGCCAGCACGGCGACGGGGGCGGCCGCCTCGGGCGGCAGCGCAGCCCCGGGCCGGGCCACGGCGGCGGTGGCGAGTACGGCGGCCAGCCCGTCGGCGGTCAGCAGCGGGACGACCCCGTCGCGGCGCCGGACCCGCTGCGGCCGCGCCAGCGGCCGGGCCGGGTCGGCCCGTGGCCGGCGTGGCGGGTGGATGGCGGTCACGGACCGTCGGACGGCTGCGGTGCCGGCGGTGCCGCCGGCGGGCCCCGTGCCGCCCTGCCCGGTGTGCCGGGCGGGTGCGCTGTCCATCGTCATCGGCTGATGCGCTCCTGGTTCAAGGGCCGGGGCCTGCCCAGCAGTTCGTGGTACAGACCGGTCACCGCGTCCGTGGTCCGCCGCACGTCGAAGTCGGTCCGGGCGTGCTGCTGGGCCTGCTCTCCGAGTTCGGCGAGCAGCCGCGGTTCGGCGAGCAGCCGTCCCAGGGCCTTGGCCAGGGCCGTCGGGTCCTCCGGCGGTACCAGGCAGAGCCGTCCCTGGCCGGGCGGCAGGCTCTCCCGGGCACCGCTGACGTCGGAGACCAGGACCGGTCGGCCGCAGGCCATGGCTTCGAGCGGGGCGAGCGCCATGCCTTCCCACCGCGACGGCAGTACAACGAGATCGGCGGCCCGAAGCCACGGTCGGATGTCGGGGGCGGCCCCGGCGAAGAGCACTCCGGGCGGGGCGCTGCGGCGCAGCCTCTCGGTGTCGGGGCCGTGACCGCCGGGGGGGGGGGGGGGGGGCGCCCCGGGCTCCGCGCCCGCGGGGGGGGGGGGGGCGGCGCCGCCTGGGGGGGGGGGGCCGCCCCCCCACGAGTGCGAGACGGGCTTCGGGGAGATTGCCGAGCACTTCCCGCCAGGCCCGGAGCAGGATGTCCTGGCCCTTCTGGTGGCAGAGCCGGCCCACGCAGACGGCGAGCGGGCCGTCCCCCAGGAAGGCGGCGGGCAACGGGAGTTCGGTACGCGCCCGGGCCCGGTCCGCGTTGCGGTCGGGGCCGCCGGGGCGGAAGTGGTCGAGGTCGACGCCGTTGCGGATCACCGACCAGTGGGCGGCGATCCCCTCGGCCTCGCCGGCCCGGCGTTCGGCTTCGCTGACGCAGAGCACCCGGTCGGCCCAACGGGCCCCGAACCGCTCCCAGCGCAGGGCGAGCGCGGCGGTGGCCCCGCCGACGGCGTCGAAGGACCAGGCGTGCGGCTGGAAGACGGTGGGCACGGCGCCGCGCACGGCGAGCCGCCCGGCCAGCCCGGCCTTGGCGCTGTGGGCGTGCAGGACGTCGGGCCGGACCAGGCGGACCACCCGCCGGGCGCCGAGCACTTCGGCGGGCAGGTCGGGTCCGGGGGCCCGGCCGGCCCGCCAGGTGAGCACCTCGGCACCGGCCGCGCGGGCGGCGTCGGCGAGCCGACCGCCGCGCGGGCAGCCGACGGCGGTGCGCAGGCCGGCGGCCGTCTGGGCGCGGACGAGGTCGACCACGACGCGGGCGACACCGCCGTCGACGGGCTGGACGAGGTGCAGGACGGACAGGGGACGGGGAATCGGAGGCTGCGCTGGCGAGGGCTGCGCAGGGGGAGGTTGTGTCGGCACGCGGAGCGGTCTCCTACGTTCAGCGGCGCGCGTCTGTCTGAACGAAGAGCACGCCGAGGAATTGACCCTGGCTTTCGCCCGTGAACCTGAAGCTCAGGCTGCGGGCGCCACCGGACAGGGCGGGACTCAGGTCGAACACGTCCGCGTCATATCCGAGATTATTCACATGTTCGGGCTGTCGCACGAACGAGGGATGTCCGAATTCCGTGATCGTGGAATTCATAACATCATTAAAAGGATTTTCAGCATCACTGACGTTGACCCGGCGGCCACTGTCGGAGGTCACCGTGAGTGAGTCACCGAGGGTCCCCCGGTCCCCGTCGTACGCGACCACCCCGGCCTTGCCCGCGGACCCGGCGGCCGCGTCCAGGCCGGCGATGTCGACCGTCTCGGCGGCCTCGCCCGGACCCGCGGCGAGCCGTTCGAAGCCGTCCCACACCGAGATCCGGCGGACCGGCTCCTGCGGGTGCTCGTACGCCACGACCAGCGTCCAGCCGCCCCAGGCGCCCACCTCGGAGTTGCCCATGGCGATGTTCAGCTGGGCCACCGTCCACATCCCCGCGCCGCCCTTGCGGACCAGCGGGGTCACGTCGGCCGAGGCCTGGTAGGCGTCGCTGCCCGTGTCCGAGCGGTGGCCGATCACCGTGTCGGCGAGGACCTCCTTGTACGCCCCGCCCGGCTCGGCGACCAGCACCCGGCCGTTGTCCTCCGGCGGCTTCTGCTCGCCCACCCGCAGGTTCCCGCCCCAGTACAGGCGGGCGTACGAGACCTTCGCGCCCTGCGGGACCTTGAGCTCGGCCCGGGTGGAGTTGTAGGTGTCCGGGTCCTTGTCGACCTCGCTGTAGAACATGTCGAAGTCGCTGTTGACCCCCGCCGCGCCGCGCTTGACCTCGGCGCACGGCTCGGCGTCGGGCGCTTCCTCCCGGCGGCAGGCGATGGAGGAGTTGGAGGCGCGGACCAGCCCGCCGCGCTGCACGGCCTGGTAACGCTGGGTGAAGGGAACCTTGGCCATCTCCCGTACGGCGGGAGCGGCCGGCCCCGGCGGAGCGGCGGCGACGGCCGCGGGGACGTTCGCCGAAAGGACGAGGCAGGACAGCAGACCGAGCGTGCCGAGGATTCCGCGGGACGAACCCATGACCCCGTCTCCATTTTCGATCAAGGGGACAAAACAGGAGTGAACTTTGTCAGAAATCAGGACGGAAATCACGCCGGACTCGCTCGTACGGCCTTTTGGGCGATAACACGCACCCTCACAGGGGGCGGGTCGTTATGCCGTGCACCATTGTTCGAACCGAAAGGAAAACCGGAGATGAAGAAGAGGCTGATGCGCGCCACCACCCTGGCGGTCGCCGGCACCGCGGTGCTGATGGGCGGCGCGGGCCTCGCCTCCGCGGACAGCGGCGCCGCGGGCCTCGCGGCCGGGTCCCCGGGTGTCGCGAGCGGCAACCTGGCCCAGGTCCCGGTTCACGTCCCGGTGAACGTCTGCGCCCTCACCGTCAACGTGGTCGGCGTACTGAACCCCGCGTTCGGCAACACCTGCGTCAACGCCTGACCGTCGGCCCGGCCGTCAGTCCACCCGTCAACCGCGCCGCCCGAAACGACGGCATCCGGGTGAATCCACGCAACCCGGACCGGGGCATGCCCGTTGATCCGAGTGCTCCACTACCGGGCAATCCAGCAAAAAAGGGACGACAATGATCAAGAAGATGATGGCCACCGCGGCTGCCGCCGCCTCGGTCGTGGGCATCGGTGCCGCCCTGGCTCCGCAGGCGATGGCCATCGGCAACGACAACGGCATCAACACCGTCAACGGCAACGGCGCCTCGCAGATCTACGGCAACCAGGCCACGTACGGCAACATGAGCCCCCAGATGGCGCTCATCCAGGGCTCGTTCAACAAGCCCTGCATCGCCCTGCCGGCCAAGGTCAACGCCCAGTCGATCCTCGCGCTCGTCAACGTCGGCGTCCAGGACATCCCGATCCTGTCCAACCCGATGAACCAGCAGTGCACCGAGAACTCCACCCAGGCCAAGGGCGACGAGCCGCTCTCGCACATCCTGGACAACATCCCGGTCCTGTCCGGCAACGCCTCCGCGGGCAGCTGACCGCAACCCCGCGCCAGCGAGGCCGTCGCACCCCTCCGGGTCGCGGCGGCCTCGCCGCTTGTCGGCACCGCAAATACCGCGTAAATCCGTCCTGAATTCCGGACGACGAACGCCGGGGTGAATTGTGGGCCATCCGGAAGATTTCCGGTTTCCTTTTCCTGACCCACTCGTTGTTATTTCTGCAGCGGACAAGCCCCTGCGGGAAGGATTGAAGAAAATGACGTACAAGAAGGCAGTGGTGCTGGCCGCCGGCGCTCTGATGGCCGCCGGTGCCGCCTCCCCCGCCATGGCCGACTCGGTCGCCGACGGCAACGCCGTCGGCTCCCCCGGCGTCCTGTCCGGCAACCTCGTCCAGGTTCCGGTGCACGTCCCGGTCAACGTCTGCGGCAACACGGTCGACGTCGTCGGCGTGCTGAACCCCGCCTTCGGCAACACCTGCGTCAACGCCTGACGAAGCACTTTCGCCCGCAAGGGCAACCTCCTCGGGGTGGCCTCGGAGTGCACGGCGGTGCACTCC
>NZ_JBHYVA010000522.1:4496-6133 GCF_042750055.1 Streptomyces sp. NPDC059456 | reverse complement strand
CCTCGAGCACCTGCCCGCGACGCAGGTTGCGCGAGGCGACCTGCACGTCGTCGGGGTTGTCCACAATGCCCTTTACGAGGTGCTCAAGAGCCTCCTCGAGCATGCTCAGGCCTCGGTCGACTCGGCGGCGGCCTCAGCCTCGTCCGCCTTCTTGTCGGCCTTCTTCGCCTTCTGCGTGATGGCCTCGCCCTTGGTCTCGCCGATGCCCTCGAGGGCCTTGGCGAACTCGTCGAAGGAGCGACGCTTGCTCTCCTTCGTCTCCGGCTGGAGCAGCGGCGCGGGGGCCGGGAGGCCCTTGTGCGCCTGCCAGTCACCGGTCAGCTTCAGGATGGCGAGCACAGCCTCGGTGGGCTGGGCGCCGACCGACAGCCAGTACTGCGCACGCTCGGCGTTGACCTCGATGCGCGACGGGTTGTACGTCGGGTGGTACAGACCGATCTCCTCGATCGCACGACCATCGCGGCGGGTGCGCGAGTCGGCGACGACGATGCGGTAGTGCGGCTGGCGAATCTTGCCGAGGCGCTTGAGCTTGATCTTGACTGCCACTGGAGTGGTGTCTCCTGAACTTGACGTGGTTGGGCACATGAGATGCCACGTGGGGTTGCGGTACTCGGGTGCCCGATGGACGCGTCAGCCGGAGGAGAGAGGGGTCCTATGCGACTGTCGAGTACAGCTGTCCATTGTGCCACATGCCCGCGGCGCTTCTCGCGGCGAGCTGCGATCGAAGGCGCACGGCTGCGCGCCGCCGGGCACCGCCGCCCCGCGGGCGGGCATCCCGCCCGCCCGTCACCCCGTACGGCGGCGGGGCCGCGGGCTCAGGAGGCGGCGGCCGAGACGGCGACCTCGGGGATCCGGAACGGCTTCATGCAGCCGCCGCACACGATCGGCGCCTGGGCCAGCACGGACGGGACCACCCGCACGTTGCGCCCGCAGTCGCAGACCGCCTTGACGCGGACACCGCCACCCGAGGAGCCGTGGCGGGCGGCCGGCCCGCGGAAGCTGCGCTTGGTGTCGGCGGCGGTCGCGGCCGTGTGCGCCTTGAGCGCGCGCTGGAGCCGCTCCATGGTGGGGCGGTAGCGCTTCTTCGCCTCGGGATTGAGCGAGACCAGCGAGAAGCCGCTGCTGGCATGCGGCTCGTCGGAGTGGTCCAGTCCCATCTCCTCGGCGATCGCGAGGAATCTGCGGTTGTGGTAGCGGCCGGCCCGCGAGGTGTCACGTACTCCGCGGGCGGCGGCGATGCCATGGACTGCCTCGTGCAGCAGTCGCTCGAAGGAGAGCTCGGCGCCGCAGGCGGACGAGGACTCTCCGATCAGGGACTCGGGCGCGGCAAGGTCAGGCAGCTCGGGGTGGTACCGCTGAATGTCGGCCCACGCCTGCGCCAGCTCTGCGGCGAGAACAGGTGGTGTCGTGCTCACGTCGTCACAACGAGCCGGGGTGCCCCGGTGTTCCGATTCCGGGCCATTCCAAATTTTTTGCACGTACCAGTCAGTTCAGTCTGATGCGTCCTGACGAGGACGGGTGCGCCGATCCCAGGAGGAGTCGGTACGTAACGGCGACCAGGCCGACCGGCCGAAAAGAACCGGCCCCGGCGCGCCGCGCGTTCCGTTCGCCAGGGCACGGGCCCCCGTGCCGCGGGG
>NZ_JBHYVA010000522.1:0-4486 GCF_042750055.1 Streptomyces sp. NPDC059456 | reverse complement strand
CCCCCCCCACCCCCCCCCCGCCCCCGCCCCCCGGGGGGGCCCCGTTTCCCGCGGTGAGGCGGCGGCGATCAGTACGAGCGCGCGACGATCGCGAGCGTACCGGGGGCGTCGTCCGCCTCCGGAACCGACCCGTCCTCGGCGATCAGGCAGCGGACGGAGACCGCCTGCTCGCCCAGCTTGGCCTCGCCCTCGGGGCCGAGGTCGGCCCACGGGATCCGCGCCCAGCCGCCCGCGACGGCGGCCTCGGCGGCCTCCTCGATGGTGGAGACGTCGGTGGTGCGGGCCAGGCGGCGCTCGCGGGACTCGCGCAGCAGCTGCGCCTGGTCCTCGTCCAGCACCTTGGGCAGCAGGTCGGCGAGCGCGTCGATCTGCACGGGCTCCTTGCCGCCCGGGATCCGGCGGGCCAGCATCGCGGTGCCGGCCTCCAGGTCGCGGGGGCCGATCTCGACGCGGACCGGTACGCCCTTGAGCTCCCAGTCCACGGCGCGGCGGCCGAAGGGGGTGTCGACGCGGTCGTCGACGTGGACGCGGAGGCCTGCGGCCTTCAGCTGCGCACCGAGCTCGCGGACCTTGGTGACGGCCTCGTCGCCCTTGATCGCCATGACGACGACCTGGACGTGCGCCAGGCGCGGCGGGACGCGCAGGCCGTTGTCGTCGCCGTGGGACATGATCAGGCCGCCGACCATGCGGGTCGAGACGCCCCACGAGGTCTGCCAGACGAGCTCCTGCTTGCCTTCCTTCGACAGGTACTGCGTGTTGAAGGCCTTGGCGAAGTTGGTGCCGAGCTCGTGGCTCGTGCCCAGCTGCAGCGCCTTGCCGTCACCCATCATGCCTTCGAGGGTGAGGGTGTTGATGGCGCCGGCGAAGCGCTCCTTGGCGGTCTTGCGGCCGAGCACGACGTCGATGCCGAGCACGTTCGTCATGAAGTCGCCGTACACGTCCCTGTGGATGCGCGCGGCGTAGTCGCGGGCGTCCTCGTACGTGGCGTGGGCGGTGTGACCCTCCTGCCAGAGGAACTCACTCGTACGGAGGAACACGCGCGGGCGCATCTCCCAGCGGACCACGTTCGCCCACTGGTTGATCAGCAGGGGCAGGTCGCGGTAGCTCTGGACCCACTTGGAGAAGTAGTCGTTGATGATCGTCTCGGAGGTGGGCCGGACCACGACCGGCTCTTCCAGCTCCTTGCCGCCGCCGTGCGTGACGACCGCGAGCTCGGGGGCGAAGCCCTCGACGTGCTCGGCTTCGCGCGTCAGGTACGACTGCGGGATGAACAGCGGGAAGTACGCGTTCTGGGCGCCCGCGTCCTTGATGCGCGCGTCCATCTCCTGCTGCATCCGCTCCCACAGGCCGTAGCCGTACGGCCGGATGACCATGGTGCCGCGTACCGGACCGTTGTCGGCCAGCTCGGCCTTGTTGATCAGATCCTGGTACCAGCGGGGGAAATCCTCCGCCTGGGGGGTGAGAACGGGTGCCTTTGCCATGGCGCGAATGGTACGGCGCCGGGCGCGCCGAGCGTGAATCGGGTGGCGCACTCCTCTGGACGCGGGGGCGAATGGGGAGTTCTCTGGCAACGGGGGCAAGGGGGCGACAAGGAATCAGGAGCGCTCTTTCGATGACACCGACGCCGACGGCGACGCTCGTCGCCCGGGACTGGGCGGAGATCCAGGAACGGATGCTGGTACCGCTGTACGAGGCGGTCTACGACCGGCTGGAGGTCGGGCCGGGCGACCGGCTGCTCGGCCTGGACTGCGGGTCCGGGCTGGCGCTGCTGCTGGCTGCGGGCCGGGGAGCCGTCGCCACGGGTGTGGAGGCGGATCCGGCCCGGCGCGCGCTGGCGCGCGAGCGGCTGCTGGAGGTGGTCCCGGCCCCGCCGGGCGGCGCGCGCCCGTACGACGTGCTGCTGGCCTTCTCGCCGTCCGCGGCGGCCCTGGACGCGGCCCTTGCGGCGGTCCGGCGGGGCGCGGCGGTGGTCCTGGCCGACTGGGGTCCGGCGGAGCGGTGCACGGTGCCCGCGGTGCTGGGCGGCGGGCCCGCGCCGCAGGACCTGGACGCGGTGGTGGCGGACGCCGGGCTCTCGCCGGACGGGTCGGGGCGGGTGTTCTGCCCCTTCGGGTACGCGGACGTGGACAGCGCGGTACGGGGGCTGCTGTCGACGGGGCTGTACGAGTCCTCGTCCGATCCGGCGCAGGTCGAGAAGGAGCTGACGGAGGCCCTTCACCCGTACGAGCGGCCGGACGGCACGGTGTGGCTGCCGAACATCTTCCGGTACGTGATCGCCCGCGTGCCGTAGCCGTCCCGCGGCCGCGCACGGGGGCGCGGGCCCGGGGCCGGAACCGCGACCGGAACCGCGACCGCGACCGCGACCGGGACCGGGACGGGAACCAGGGCCGGGACGGGAAACGGGGCCCGCGCCGCTACTTCGACAGGCGCGGGATGCCCGCGGCCTCGTAGGCGGCGGGCTCGTCCAGGGTCTCGTTCGCCAGCAGCGCCTCGGTCAGGGCGTCGAGTTTCGGCCGGTGTTCGCGCAGCAGCCGGCAGGCCTCCTCGTAGCACTCGTCGACGATGCGCCGCATCTCGTGGTCCACCACGTCCAGGGTGGCGGGGGCGGCGAGCAGCCCGTACGGGCTCTGCGCGTCCGCCGGGATCGCGGTGAGGCGGCCGACGCGTTCGCTCATGCCCCAGCGGCCGACCATGCCGCGGGCGAGGTTGGTGACCTGTTCCAGGTCGTTCTCCGCGCCCGTGGTGATGACGTCGAAGACGACGTGCTCGGCCGCCATGCCGCCCAGCGCGCCGATGATCCGGCCGCGGAGGTAGTCCTCCGTGTAGGAGTAGCGGTCGGCGTCGGGGGTCGAGAGGGTGACGCCGAGCGCCCTGCCGCGCGGCACGATCGTGATCTTGCGGACCGGGTCGGCGCCGGGCTGGAGCATGCCCAGCAGGGCGTGGCCGCTCTCGTGGTAGGCCGTGCGGCGGCGCTCGTCCTCCGGCATGACCAGGGACCGCGCCGCGCCGAGCTGGACCTTCTCCAGGGCGTCCATGAAGTCCGCCCGGGTGACCTGGGTCTGCTTGCGCTTCACGGCGAGGAGGGCGGCTTCGTTGGCCAGGTTGGCGAGGTCGGCGCCGGTCATGCCGGGGGTGGTGCGGGACACCTGGCCGAGGTCCGCGTCGGCGGCGAGGGGGATCTCGCGGGTGTGGATCCGCAGGATGGCTTCGCGCCCGGCCCGGTCGGGCGGGGAGACCGACACCGTGCGGTCGAAGCGGCCGGGGCGGGTGAGCGCCGGGTCCAGGACGTCGGGCCGGTTGGTGGCGGCGAGGACGACCACGCCCTCCGAGCCGGAGAAGCCGTCCATCTCGGTCAGGATCTGGTTCAGGGTCTGTTCGCGCTCGTCGTGGCCGCCGAGGCCGGCGCCGCCGCCGCGGGCCCGGCCGATGGTGTCGATCTCGTCGATGAAGACGATCGCGGGGGCCACCTTCCGGGCTTCGGAGAAGAGTTCGCGGACCCGGGAGGCGCCGACGCCGACGATCATCTCGATGAACTCGGAGGCGGAGGCGGAGAAGAACGGCACCCCGGCCTCGCCCGCGACCGCCCGTGCCAGCAGCGTCTTGCCCGTGCCGGGCGGTCCGGCGAGCAGCACCCCGCCGGGCATCCGGGCGCCCAGAGCCCGGTACTGCTGGGGGTGCTTGAGGAAGTCCACGACATCGCTGAGCTCGCCCTTGACCTCGTCGATGCCGGCCACGTCGGCGAAGGTGGTGCGCTTGCCGCCCTCCAGCTCGACGGGCCGGGGCGGCTGTTTGCGGCCCAGGCCGCCGGCGCCACCCAGGGCGGAGCCCATGCGGCGGGCGATGAACACCCACAGCAGGACCAGCAGCAGCATGGGGGCCAGCGAGATCAGCAGGTTGGCCAGGAAGCTGCGCTGCACGACGACCGGGGAGGCGGTGACGACGACGTTGTGCCGGGTGAGGTTCGCCCACAGCTGGTCGTCGGCGAACGCCGGGCGCTGGGTGACGAACTTCGTGTAGTGGCCTTTGTCTCCGTCGGGCAGCGGCTGCTCGGTCTTCAGCTCGCCCTGGATCGCGTCGCCCTTGGAGTAGATCTTCGAGACATTGCCGTCGGCGACCTGCTTGCTGAACTCCGTGTAGGAGATCGTCGGCTCGTCGCCCTCGTTGAAGAACGACAGCACGACGTTGGTGACGAGGAAGACGATCAGGGCGGCGAGGATCAGCCCGCGCCAGCCCCCGGGCATCCGCCGCCTGGGCGGCGGTGAGGGCGGGGCTCCCTCGGAGCGCCAGGGCGTGTCGGCGCGGTCACGAGGCGGTACGGGGGTGGGGCTGGGCACGTGGCCTCCTTACTGCCGTCCTCGTGGCCGACGATAAGGGATATAACGCACCATTGCGCCCGCTGAGGACATGGGAAAGGGGGCCGGGCCCGGGGGTCGGCGGGGGGCCGCGGGCCACGGGCCCCCCCCCCACAAGGTATAAGAGTTTATAA
>NZ_JBHYVA010000521.1:0-6133 GCF_042750055.1 Streptomyces sp. NPDC059456 | reverse complement strand
GGGGGGGGGGGGGGGCGGGGGGGGGTGCGGGGGCGGGCGCGGGGCCGCGGGGCGCGGGCGGCGCGGGGGCCCCCCCGCCCCCCCGGCGGGGGCGCCGCCGCCGTCAGGCGGGCCGCCAGCGCCCGGGCCGCGGAGGCCAGGAAGTCCGGGGTGTGGACCGTGAACGGGACCGCGGTCAGCGCCAGCCGGGCCGCCGTCCACTCCGGGGACTCCGCACTGTGGAACCGCACCCGGCAGCCCCCGTCCGAGGGCTCGGCGTGCTGCTGGAGCCACACCGGCAGGACATCGGCCGGGGCCTCGAAGGAGACGTCCACCGGGTACGTCTCCCCGCCCCGCATCCCGCGCCGGACGAATTCCGCCGCCTCCATCGGCAGTTCCCGCGGGGTGAACCGGGCGCCCGTCGCGAACGGTTCCGCCACCCGGTCCACCCGGAAGGTCCGCCAGTCCTCCCGGTCCAGGTCGTACGCCATCAGGTACCACCGGCTCCCGGTGCTCACCAGCCGGTACGGCTCCACCAGCCGCCGCGAGGCCACCCCGTCGCGCGCCCGGTAGGCGAAGCGCAGCCGCTCCGGGCCGGCCACCGCCGAGGCCATCGTCGTCAGCGTCCGCGGGTCGATGCTGGCTCCGTCCCCGCGGGCCACCGCGATCGTGGCCGACTGCAGCGCGCCCACCCGGTGCCGCAACCGCCCCGGCAGGACCTGCTCCAGCTTCGCGAGGGCCCGTACGGACGCCTCCTCGACGCCCTCGATCGCGTGCCCGGCACCCGCCCGCAGGCCCACCGCGATCGCCACCGCCTCCTCGTCGTCCAGCAGCAGCGGCGGCATCGCGGCCCCCGCCACCAGCCGGTACCCGCCGTCCGCGCCCAGCGTCGCCTCCACCGGGTAGCCCAGCTCCCGCAGCCGTTCGATGTCGCGCCGGATGGTCCGCGGGCTCACCCGCAGCCGCTCCGCCAGCTCGCTCCCGGGCCATTCGCGCGGGGTCTGGAGCAGGGACAGGAGGGTGAGCAGCCGTGCGGGGGTGTCGGTCATGCGATCCAGATTGCCATGGGAAATAGGACACCATCTGACCTAGATCCCGTCTAAGTTTCTGCCATGACCACCGAGACGACCTCGCCCGCCGACCGCCGCCGCTGGCTGGCGCTCGCCATCGTGATGACAGCGTCCTTCATGGACCTGGTCGACGTCACGATCGTCAACATCGCGATACCCAGCATGCGTCAGGACTTCGGGGCCTCGACCAGCGCGATCCAGTGGATCACCGCCGGCTACGCGCTCGCGTTCGCCGCCGGCCTGATCACCGGCGGCCGTCTCGGTGACATCTACGGCCGCAAGCGCCTCTTCCTCGCCGGCGTCGCCGGCTTCACCGCCGCCTCGCTGCTCTGCGGCGTCGCGGCCGACCCCTCGATGCTCGTCGCCTCCCGCCTCCTCCAGGGCGGCATGGCGGCCCTGATGGTCCCGCAGGTGCTGGCGATCATCCACGTCACCTTCCCGCCGCACGAGCGGGGCAAGGTCTTCGGCATGTTCGGTGCGATCGTCGGCCTCGGCGCGGTCTCGGGACCGATCCTGGGCGCCCTGCTCACCGAGTGGGACCTCTTCGGCCTCGAATGGCGCACCATCTTCCTGATCAACCTGCCCGTCGGCATCGCGGCCGTGATCCTCGGCCGCAAGTTCATCTCCGAGTCGAAGGCCCCCAAGGCCCTGCGCCTCGACCTGGTCGGCGTCGTCCTCGCGACCCTCGCCCTGGTCCTGCTGATCTTCCCGCTCACCCAGGGCCGGGAGAACGGCTGGCCGCTGTGGGGCTTCGTCTGCATGATCGCTTCGCCGGTCGTCTTCGCCGTCTTCATCGCGTACGAGAAGCACAAGATCAAGAAGGACGGCTCCCCGCTCGTCGAGCTCTCCCTCTTCAAGGTCAAGAGCTTCGCCGGCGGCATCGCGGTCCAGCTCACCTTCGGCCTGGTGACCGGCATCTTCTTCCTGGTCTGGACGCTCTACATGCAGATGGGCCTCGGCTGGACCCCGCTGCACGCCGGCAGCACCGGCATCCCCTTCTCGATCGCCGTCTCCGTCGCCGCGGGCCTCTCCGTCGAGAAGCTCGTCCCCCGCTTCGGCCGCAAGGTGCTCCAGGCCGGCGCGCTGGTGATGGCCGCGGGCCTGCTCCTCTACATCTGGGAGGCCCGGCACTACGGGATGGGCATCGCCTCCTGGCAGATGGCCGCCCCGCTGGTCGTCATGGGCGTCGGCATGGGCCTGATCGTCGCCCCGCTGAACGACACCATCCTGTCCCAGGTGCCGCGCGAGCACGCCGGCTCCGCGTCCGGCCTGATCAACACCACGGGCCAGATGGGCAACGCGCTCGGCCTCGGCCTCACCTCCGTCGTCTTCTTCGGGCTGATCGACGACGACCGGGTCCTCGGCGCGCCGTACGTCAACGCCTTCCACAGCGCGCTGTGGTGGATCGTGGGCGTGCTCGTCGTGATCTTCGCGGTGATGTTCCTGCTGCCCCGCACGCCCCTCCCTGTGGAGCAGCGCGAGGGCGGCTCCGAAGCCGCCGCGGCCGCTCCCGAGGCGGTCCCCGCCGGGTAACCGGCCCCGGCCCCCTTCCGACGGGCGTGTCCGCTTCTGTTGGCGGACATGCCCGTTTGCTTTGGTTTCGGGGCATACCGGCGTACGGTAGGGCGTAATCCGCAGAGCCGGACACCCGGCCCCGCCCCACGGACACGAACCCCCATGTACGCACCCGAGCGCCAGCAGGAGATCCTCCGCCTCGCCCGCGAGGCGGGGCGCATCGACGTCCTCTCCCTCGCCGACCGCTTCCAGGTCACCGCCGAGACCGTACGCCGCGACCTCAAGGCCCTGGACCGGGCCGGCCTCGTCCGCCGCGTGCACGGCGGGGCCATCCCGGCCGGCCGCCTCGACTTCGAACCGGACCTCACCGAGCGCGAAACCGCCCGCGCCGGCGAGAAGGACCGCATCGCGGCCGCCGCCCTCGCCGAACTCCCCGAAGGCGGCAGCATCGTCCTCGACGCGGGCAGTACCGTCGCCCGCCTCGCCGCCGCGCTGCCCGTCGACACCGCGCTCACCGTGGTCACCCACGCGCTGCCCGTCGCCGCACGGCTCGCCGACCACGCCGGAATCGACCTCCACCTCGTCGGCGGCCGGGTCCGCCACCGCACCCGGGCCGCCGTCGACGCCTGGGCCCTGCGCGCCTACGCCGAGATCCGCGCCGACGTCGCCTTCCTCACCGCCGGCGGCTTCTCCGCCCACGGCCTGACCACCCCCGACCTCGCGGAAGCCGCCGTCAAACGGGCCGCGATGGCGGCCGCCCGCAGGGTCGTCCTGCTCGCAGACTCCTCGAAGGCGGGCCGGGAGCACTTCGCGTGCTTCGGCTCCTTCGCGGACGTGGACCTCCTCATCACCGACCAGGGACTCGCCCCCGCCCAGCGAGCGGCCATCGTGGCCGCCGGTACGGAAGTCGTGCTCGTATGATCCTCACCGTCACCCCGAACCCCTCCCTCGACCGGACGTACGAGGTCCCCTCGCTGGACCGCGGCGCGGTGCTGCGCGCCACGCACGACCGCGTCGACCCCGGGGGCAAAGGGGTCAACGTCTCCCGCGCGGTGGCCGCCGCGGGAGCCCCCACGACGGCGGTCCTCCCGCTCGGCGGCTCTCCCGGCGCACTGATCGCCGAACTGCTGGGCGCCCAGGGCGTGGACGTCACCGTGGTGAAGGTGGCCGGGCAGACCCGCTCCAACATCTCCGTCGTCGAACCCGACGGCACCCTCACCAAGATCAATGCGCCCGGCCCCGGACTCACCGAGGAGGAATCCGCCCTCCTGCTCGAAACCGTGCGCACCGCGTCCGGCGACCCCGCCTGGATCGCGGCCTGTGGCAGCCTCCCGCCCGGCCTGCCGGACCAGTGGTACGCGGACCTGGTCGCCCGCGCCCGCGAGACCGGAGCCCGGGTCGCACTCGACACCTCGGGCCCGGCGCTGACCGCCGCCCTGGCCGCCCGCCCCGACCTGGTCAAACCCAACGCCCTGGAACTCGCCCAGGCGGTCGGCCGCCCGCTGACGACCCTGGGCGAGGCCGTCCGGGCGGCCCAGGAGCTCCGCTCCCTGGGCGCGGGCGCGGTACTGGCCTCGCTGGGCGCGGACGGCCAGCTCCTGGTCAGCGCCGAGGGCACCTTCCACGGCACGGCGCCCGTGACCGCCGTCCGCAGCGACGTCGGGGCGGGCGACGCCTCCCTGGCCGGCTTCCTCCTCGCCGGCGGCGCCGGCCCCGAGGCCCTCGCCGCGGCCCTGGCCCACGGCGCGGCCGCGGTCCAGCTCCCCGGCAGCGCCATGCCGACCCCGGCGGACCTGCGCCCCGGGGCGGTCCACATCACCGAGAACCCGCCCCCGGACCACCCCCTGTCCACCCGCGCCCTGTACTAGGGGGTGTCACCTCACCCGGGCGCGGAGTTCCATCGCCCCGCGGGCGGCCACCTCGCTCTCGTACACCTCGCACATGTGCCGGCCGTCCGGCGTGGCCGTGTGCTCCACCTCCCACAGGCTGAGCTCGCTCCCGTCCAGCAGCACGAACGAGTGCTCGTACAGGCTGAATCCGGCGCCCCGTCCGTCCGCCATGCAGTGCCGCGTACCGAACGCCTGCGTGATCTGGTGCGCGTACGCCGACCTCAGCAGCAGCGCCGTCCGCTCGCCGGGCCGGTCCGGGTTCTCCGCGCGCCGCAGCACGCGGCGGGCGTGGTCGGCGGACTCCTCCACCGCGTACTCCCGCTGCCGCTGCGCCGGAGGGGTCGCCGCGAACAGCGCGCTCAGCGCCGCCGCATCGTCGTCCGCCTCCTCCTCGACGGCGGCCAGCACCGGATCCAGCGCCGGGTCGAACGCCGCCTCCGCCGGGGCCTCGCCGAACAGCCGGGCCACGGCCAGGCAGGCCTCCGCCTTGCCCACGAAGACCTCGTGCCGGATCGTCCGGTCGCCCTCCAGCCGGTACACCAGCTCCCACAGGGACACCGAACCGCCGTCGGACAGCAGGTACGTGTGCCGGTGGGTCTCCCGCCACACCCCCGCCGCCGGGCTGTGGTGGGTGGTGTACAGGGAGGAGCTGTGGGCGAGCGCCGTGCCGAGGCGCTCGACCAACCGGTCCGGCAGGTCGAAGGAGTTCAGGGCGCGGCCCAGGAGTCGCTCGAGGTGCGCCTCGGTTGTCTCGTACGGATCGCTCAAGGTGGGTCTCCAGGCCGTCGCAGCTAGTGACTTCGCGGAAGCTCAACGTAGCCCCTGGGTCTGACATCACGTCCGGGGTTCGGTAAAACGTCCGGGAAGCATCCGGGGTTCCCGCCACACCTTCAGGTCAACTTCCGCAGGGATGTGCATGGTTCGGCCCGGTCTGTACCGGAGCGGTGGAACATGGGCCGTATGGCAACGAAAACAGTGGAACTTCCCCGCCAGCAGGGGCGGCCCCGCGGCGATCACGAGGGCGAACCGGCCGCCACCCCGCGGACGTTGGCCTGGCTGCTGGCACTGACCGGGGCCGCCGGGGTGCTGGCGTCCTGGGTGATCACCCTCGACAAGTTCCTCCTGCTGGAGGACCCGGACTTCAAGCCCGCCTGCAGTCTGAACCCGGTGGTCTCCTGCGGCAGCGTCATGAAGAGCGACCAGGCGGCGGCCTTCGGCTTCCCCAACCCCCTGCTCGGACTGGTCGCGTTCGGGGCCGTCGTGTGCGTCGGCGCGGGCCTGCTGGCCGGCGCGCGCTACCGCGGCTGGTTCTGGCTGGGACTGAACGCCGGCACGGCCTTCGGAGTCGGCTTCTGCACCTGGCTGATGGTCCAGTCGCTGTACGAGATCAACGCGCTCTGCCTGTGGTGCTGTCTGACCTGGGTGGCCACGCTGCTGATGTTCTGGGCGGTCACCGCCCACAACGTCCGCACGGGGACGCTGCCCGCGCCCCGGCCGGTGCAGGGCTTCTTCGCCGAGTTCGGCTGGGCCCCGCCCGCCCTGCACATCGGAGTGATCGGGATGCTGATCCTCACCCGGTGGTGGGAGTTCTGGACCGGGTGACGGCCCGGCGCGCACGAGGGCCCCCGCAGCGGGTGGCTGCCGGGGCCCCCCGCACAACGCTCCCCGGGCGGGACCGGC
>NZ_JBHYVA010000520.1:0-6153 GCF_042750055.1 Streptomyces sp. NPDC059456 | reverse complement strand
CCCGACCCCATGGGGTCGGGGGGGCTCGTTGTGGTGAATAACCGCCCGGGCCCCCCGCCGGCCCCCCGGGGGCGGCCGGCGGGGGGGCGGCCGGCCCGGGATCACGCCGGACGCGATCCCGGGCCGGCCCCGCCGGACGTCGCCTAGGCCGCCGCGACCAGTTCCCGGCTGCGCGCGGACGGCACGAACGTGACGCCGTGGCGGCTCACGCTCAGGCGGAGGTTGCCCACCCGGGAGAGGATCACCGCGATCGCCGCGGCGGCCGCCAGCGAGACGAGGCCGCCCGCGGCCATGCCGATCCGGGCTCCGTAGGTGTCCGTCACCCATCCGACGACGGGTGCACCGATCGGGGTGCCGCCGGTGAACACCATCATGTACAGGGCCATCACCCGGCCCCGCATCTTGGGGTGGGCGGCCATCTGGACGCTCGCGTTGGCCGTGACGTTGACCGTCAGGCCGAACATCCCGATCGGCACGAGCAGCGCCGCGAACAGCCAGAACCCGGGCGCGAAGGCCGTCACGACCTCCAGGGCGGAGAACAGCAGCGCCGCCGCGACCAGGAGCCGCAGCCGCGAGTGCCCGCGGCGGGCCGCCAGCAGCGCACCTGCCAGGGAGCCCGCGGCGATCAGCGTGTTGAAGAGCCCGTACGTGCCCGCGTCCCCGTGGAAGACGTCGCTGACGAACGCCGACAGCCAGATCGGGAAGTTGAACCCGAAGGTGCCGATGAAGCCGACCAGCACGATCGGCCAGATCAGCTCCGGGCGGCCGGCGACGTAGCGCAGCCCCTCGCGCAGCTGGCCCTTGGCGCGCGGCTGCGTCTCGACCGGCCGCAGTTCGCGGGTCCGCATCAGCAGCAGGCCGGCGACCGGCGCGGCGAAGGACAGCCCGTTCAGCAGGAAGGCCCAGCCGGAGCCGACGGCGGTGATCAGTACACCGGCGACCGCCGGGCCGACCAGACGCGCGGACTGGAAGTTCGCCGAGTTCAGGCTGACGGCGTTGGCGAGCTGGCCCTTGCCGACCATCTCGCAGACGAAGGTCTGCCGCGCGGGGTTGTCCACGACTGTGACGAGGCCGAGCAGGAAGGCCGCGAGGTACACGTGCCACACGTTGACGTGTCCGGCGAGGGTGAGCGCGGCGAGCGCGACACCGGTCAGGCCCATCAGGGTCTGGGTGACGATCAGCAGCGGCCGCTTGGGCAGCCGGTCCGCGAGGACGCCTCCGTAGAGGCCGAACACCATCATCGGCAGGAACTGCAGCGCGATCGTGATTCCGACGGCGGAGGCCGAGCCGGTGAGGGACAGGACCAGCCAGTCCTGGGCGATGCGCTGCATCCAGGTGCCGGTGTTGGACACCGCCTGTCCCATGAAGAAGAGCCGGTAGTTCCGGATCTTCAGCGAGCTGAACATCGAGTTGTTCTTGCCCGTGGAGCGTGTGGAGCGCGTCGGGCGCCCGGTGGTAGTGGTGGGTGTATGGCCGGGTGCGGAGTCTGCTCCGTTTCCCGTACTCAAAAGCGTTCGCCTCCTGGCGTCGTCTCCTACAGGTGCGCGAGCTTCTCCAGGACGGGCGCGGCCTCGCGCAGCTTGGCCCATTCGTCCTCGGTCAGCTCGGCAGCGAGCCCGGCCAGGAAGGCGTTGCGCTTGCGACGGCTCTCTTCGAGCATCGCCTCGGCTTCCTCGGTCTGGGTGACCACCTTCTGGCGGCGGTCGTCCGGGTGCGGCTGCAGCCTGACCAGACCCTTGGCCTCCAGCAGCGCCACGATGCGGGTCATCGACGGAGGCTGGACGTGCTCGCGGCGGGCCAGCTCACCGGGGGTGGCCTGGCCGCAGCGGGCGAGGGTGCCGAGGACCGACATCTCGGTCGGGCTCAGCGATTCGTCGACGCGCTGGTGCTTCAGGCGCCGGCCCAGCCGCATGACGGCGGAGCGGAGGTCGTTCACGGCGGCAGCGTCGTCGCCATGGGTAAGGTCGAGCATCTCTTTAGACTACCTCATTACTCTCTCTAAAGAACGCCATTTAACCGTGTCACTCGTACGGGTGAGTCGGCAGTGGAAAGCGACACGCTTCGGCGGTCTGTGCCACGACCCTTTCGGCATGGGGACACACGTGCTGAGCATGCGCATAGACGGGGAGCTGCTCGACCGCCTCCGGACTCATGCCGCGAAACGCGGAATGAGCGTCCAGGACTATGTCGTCCGGACGCTCATTCGCGATGACTTCGACGAGCGCTTCAAGGCCGCCGTCGACGAGACGGAGAAGTTCTACGGCCTTACGTGAGGCCGAGGGCCGGCATCGCGTAGTAGAAGACGAACACCGCGGAGACGGCGTACAGGGCCGCCGGGACCTCACGGCCCCGGCCGGTCGCCAGTCGCAGCACGCAGAAGCTGATGAAGCCGAAGCCGATGCCGTTGGTGATCGAGTACGTGAAGGGCATCATCACCATGGCCAGGAAGGCCGGGACGGCGATGGTGAAGTCGCTCCAGTCGATGTCCTTGACCGAGCCCGCCAGGATCAGGAAGCCGACCGCCACGAGCGCGGGGGTGGCCGCCTGGGACGGGACCATGGTGGCGAGCGGGGTCAGGAACAGCGCCACGGTGAACAGGCCGCCGGTGACGACGTTCGCGAGACCGGTGCGGGCGCCTTCGCCGACGCCGGCCGTGGACTCCACGAAGCAGGTGGTCGCCGAGGAGGAGGTGGCGCCGCCGGAGGCGACGGCCAGGCCGTCGATCAGCAGCACCTTGTTGATGCCGGGGAAGTTGCCGTCCTCGTCGATCAGCTTCGCCTCGTCGCCGACGCCGAGGATCGTGCCCATCGCGTCGAAGAAGCAGGACAGCAGCACGGTGAAGACGAAGAGGACGCCGGTCAGCAGGCCGACCTTGCCGAACCCGCCGAACAGGCTGACCTGGCCGACGAGCCCGAAGTCGGGCGCGGCCACCGGGTTGCCCGGCCACTCGGGCACGGTCAGGCCCCAGCCGGAGTCCGGCAGGCCGGCGATCAGCTGGACGGCCACGGCGACGACGGTCATGACCACGATGGAGATCAGGATCGCGCCGGGCGTCTTGCGGATCAGCAGGGCGAGGGTCAGCAGGACGCCGGCGATGAAGATCAGGACCGGCCAGCCGTGCAGGTGGCCGCCGGTGCCGAGGGTGAGCGGCACGGTGGTGTGCGCGGCGTCGGGGATGCGGGTGACGAAGCCCGAGTCGACCAGGCCGATCAGCATGATGAACAGGCCGATGCCGATCGCGATGCCCTTGCGCAGGCCGAGCGGGACGGCGTTCATGACCCGCTCGCGCAGGCCGGTCGCCACCAGCAGCATCACGACGAAACCGGCCAGGACGACCATGCCCATGGCGTCGGGCCAGCTCATGCGCGGGGCGAGCTGGAGGGCGACCACGGTGTTCACGCCGAGACCGGCGGCGAGCGCGATCGGGACGTTGCCGATGACGCCCATCAGGAGCGTGGTGAAGGCCGCCGTCAGGACGGTGGCGGTGACGAGCTGGCCGCTGTCGAGCTGGTGCCCGTACATGTCCTTCGCGCTGCCCAGGATGATCGGGTTCAGCACGATGATGTAGGCCATCGCGAAGAAGGTGGCGAAACCGCCGCGGACCTCACGGGCGATGGTGGAACCGCGCTCGGAGATCTTGAAATGGCGGTCCAGGGCGGACGCGCGCTCGGGGGCGGGGTCCGGGAGGGTGGCGGGCGCGGATGCGGGGGCCGACGTGCTCATACGGTCCTCTACGGTCCTCATTGCGGGGCATTGGGGGTTTCATACGAAGAAAATGGGCCAAGCCCACACCGTTTCAGTATGAACACATGAACGAAAGCCCGTCCATCTCCGCGCGTAGACCCCGTTTCGGCGCACCTAGACTTGAGGGCATGGCGAAATGGACTGCGAAGCACGAGGCGCCCGAGCCCCTGGAGGGCCCGGTCGTCGCGACCGTCACCGGCGGCACGATCATCTGGTTCGCCATGTTCCTGGTCCAGCTCCCCTTCTACGGCTGGTTCGCCGACCGGGACCTGCTCTGGTGGGTCTGGTGCTGCGCGGCCGGCGGCGTCCTCGGCCTCATCGGCCTCTGGTACGTCCGGGGCCGCGACGCCGCCCTCAAGCGGCACGCCGATGCGCTGGCCGCGCAGGAGACGGCATCCGGCCCGGCGGGCCCGGCCGCGGGCTGACGCGAGGCCGGAGCGGGCCGCGTCCGGAGCGGGCCGCTCCCGGGGCGACCGCAGGACGATTCCCCTCATCCCGAAGTCGGATCTTCGGACTTCTCGGCGGGTGAAGCGGTAAAACCCCCTTTACCGTCGATTGCATGACGCAGCGGGCACAGACCGACCCCAATGGTTCCGAGCCGGTCGCCACCGGAACCGCCATCGACGCGGGCGCCGAGCTGGACCCCGTACACCCCGTCCGGCCGCCCGCGCCACGCTTCAAGCCCGCCGGCCTGACCACCGCCGAAGTCGCCGAACGCGTCGCCCGCGGAGCCGTCAACGACGTGCCCGTCCGCAGCAGCCGCTCCACCGCCGACATCGTCCGCGCCAACGTCTTCACCCGGTTCAACGCCATCATCGGCGTGCTCTGGGTGGTCATGCTCATCGTCGCGCCGTTCCAGGACAGCCTCTTCGGCTACGTGATCATCGCGAACACCGGCATCGGCATCATCCAGGAGATGCGGGCGAAGAAGACCCTGGACGGCCTCGCCGTCATCGGCGAAGCCAAACCCAGCGTCCGCCGCGACGGGCGGACCGCCGAGATCTCCACCTCCGAGATCGTCCTCGACGACGTCATCGAACTCGGACCCGGCGACAAGGTCGTCGTCGACGGCTCCGTCGGCGAGGCCGACGGACTGGAGATCGACGAGTCCCTGCTCACCGGCGAGGCCGACCCCGTCCTGAAGAAGCCCGGCGACCCCGTCATGTCCGGGTCCTTCGTCGTCGCCGGCGGCGGAGCGTTCACCGCCACCAAGGTCGGCCGCGAGGCCTACGCCGCCCAGTTGGCCGAAGAGGCCACCCGCTTCACGCTCGTCCACTCCGAGCTGCGCTCCGGCATCTCCACCATCCTCAAGTACGTCACCTGGATGATGATCCCGACCTCGATCGGCCTGATCATCAGCCAGCTCGTCGTCAAGGACGACAACCTCAAGGACGCCATCGCCCGGACCGTCGGCGGCATCGTCCCGATGATCCCCGAAGGCCTGGTCCTGCTGACCTCCGTCGCCTTCGCGATCGGCGTCATCCGGCTCGGCCGCAAACAGTGCCTGGTGCAGGAACTGCCGGCCATCGAAGGCCTGGCCCGCGTCGACGTCGTCTGCCTCGACAAGACCGGCACCCTCACCGAGGGCGGCATGGACGTCACCGAGCTGCGCCCGCTCGGCGGCGCGCAGGACGCGTACGTCAAGAAGGTGCTCGGCGCGCTCGGCGAGTCCGACCCGCGCCCCAACGCCAGCCTCCAGGCCATCATCGACGCCTACCCGGACAGCGCGGAATGGCGCTGCACCGAGTCCCTGCCCTTCTCCTCCGCCCGCAAGTACAGCGGCGCCAGCTTCAGCGAGGGGGACGGCGAGAACAACACCTGGCTGCTCGGCGCCCCCGACGTCCTCCTCCCGGCCGGCGACCCGGCCCTCGACGAGATCAACGAGCTCAACGAACAGGGCCTGCGCGTGCTGCTGCTCGCCCGCGCCACGCGCGAGCTCGACGACCCGGCCGTCGGGACCGGCGCCCGGCCCACCGCCCTGATCGTCCTCGAACAGCGGCTGCGCCCCGACGCCGCCGACACCCTGCGCTACTTCGCGGACCAGGAGGTCCGCGCGAAGGTCATCTCCGGCGACAACGCGGTCTCCGTCGGCGCGGTCGCCGGCAAGCTCGGCCTGCCGGGCGCCGAGAACACCGTCGACGCGCGCAGGCTGCCGACCGAGCAGGCCGACATGGCCAAGGCCCTCGACGAGAACGCCGTCTTCGGGCGGGTCACCCCGCAGCAGAAGCGCGACATGGTCGGCGCGCTCCAGTCCAACGGCCACACGGTCGCCATGACGGGCGACGGCGTCAACGACGTGCTCGCGCTCAAGGACGCCGACATCGGCGTCAGCATGGGCTCGGGCTCCGAGGCCACGCGCGCGGTCGCCCAGATCGTCCTCCTGAACAACAGCTTCGCCACGCTCCCCTC
>NZ_JBHYVA010000519.1:0-6155 GCF_042750055.1 Streptomyces sp. NPDC059456 | reverse complement strand
GGGCGCCCCGGCCGCGTGCCCCCGGGCCGGCCGGCCACCCCCGGCCGGGGCCCGCCCACGCCGCGGGGGTGAGCGTACGGGCCCTGTCGGACATGGAACGCGGTCGGTCCCGGGGGCCGCAACGCCGCACCGTGGGGGCCCTGGCCGCGGCGCTGGGCCTGGACGCGGCCGGTGGCGAGGAGCTGGAACGGTCAGCCGGCCTGGGCCGGACCCGCACGCGCCGGGCCGCCGCCCCGGCGGGCGGGCCGGCGCCGACTCCCGCCCCGCACCACACGCTGGCGCTGCCCCGCGACCTGCGCGACTTCACCGCCCGCGGCCCGGCCCTTGCCCGGCTGGCGGCGCTGGCCGAACATCCCGACCCGGCCCATCCCTCGGTCGCCGTGATCAGCGGGCAACCGGGCCTGGGCAAGACCTCCTTCGCCGTGCACGCCGCCCACGCCCTCGCCCCGCACTTCCCCGACGGGCAGTTCGCCCTCGACCTGCGCGGCACGGACCCGCAGCCGGCCCTCCCCCGCGACGCGCTCGCCCGCCTGCTGCGCGCCCTCGGGGTCCCGGCCGGCGCCGTGCCCTCCGCCACCGAGGACCGCAGCGGCCTGCTGCGGTCCGTCCTGCGCGACCGGCGCGCACTGCTCCTGCTGGACAACGCCGCCGACGAGGAGCAGGTACGCCCCCTGCTGCCCGGCCGGGGCCCCTCGCTCACCGTCGTCACCAGCCGCCGGAGCCTGGCCGGCCTCGAATCGGTGCACCGCACCGAACTGGCGCTGCTGCGCCGCGAGGAAGCGGTCGAACTGCTCACCCGCATCATCGGCCCCGAGCGGGTCGGGCAGGAGGGCCAGGCCGCCCGCGACCTCGCCGAACTCTGCGGCCACCTCCCGCTGGCCGTACGCATCGCGGGCCAGCGCCTCGCCGCACGGCCCGCCGAACACATCGCCAAGCTCGTCACCCAACTCGCCGAGCAGGGCGGCCGGCTGGACGCCCTGCGGGCCGGCTCCCTGGAGGTCCGGGCGGCGTTCGCAACGTCCTACCACCGGCTCGGCCCGCAGACCCGCACCGTCTTCCGCCGCGCCCGCCTCGCCGCCGGCCCCGATTTCAGCCCCGAGACCGCCGCCCTGCTGGCCGGCCTGCCGAGGCACCGGGCCGCCCGCTGCGCCCAGGAACTCACCGACGCCGGACTGCTCCAGCCCCACCCCACGGCCGACCGCTACCGCTACCACGACCTGCTCGCCCTGTACGCCGCCGAGCAACTCGCCGAGGAGGACGGGCCGCAGGAGATCGCCGCCGCCCGGGACCGGGCGGCCCGATGGGCACTGCGCCGGGCCACGGCCGCCGCCCTCCACTTCGACGCCGGCCACAGCCCCTGCGACCGCAGCCCTTCCGGCCGCGGCGCACCCGACGGCGATCCCGACCCGGCCACCGCGCCCGCCGGCCCCGAGCAGGCCCACGCCTGGCTGGAGGGCGAACGGGCCCAGTGGCTGGACGCCCTGCGCCGGGCCCAGGCGTCCGGCGACCACCGGCAGGTCGTGGACGCGGCCGAGGCCATGCACTGGTTCTCGGACCGGACCCTGCACTGGGAGCTGTGGGCGGAGGTGTTCCAGCGCGCCGTCGACTCCGCCCGCGCCCTGGGCAGCCGGCGCGACGAGGCCGTCCACCTGAACTACCTCGCCTGGGCCTACGGCATGTGCCTCTACGACCACGCCGCCGCACTCACCACCGCCGAGGCGGCACTGGACGTCGCCCGCGAAGTGGACGACCGGCTCCAGGTCGGCTGGGCCATGGGCTATGCGGCAGGGGCACTGCACCGGCTCGGCCGGACCGACGAGGCCATCGGCCGGCTCCGGGAGGCGGTCGGCCACCTCGCGGGCCAGACCTGCACCCCGGGCCGCCTCGCGGAACTCACCTCCCTCAACATGCTGGGCCAGTTGCTGCGCCAGGCCGGGCGCGCCGCCGAGGCACTGGCCATCCACCGGCGCAGCGAGGCCCTCTGCCGCGTCGGCATCCCGGGCAAGCCGCACGAACTGATCGGCCTCTACCTCGCCTCGGCCCGCCAGCACATCGGCAACGACCTGGCGGCCCTCGGCCGGTGGAGCGAAGCCGAAGCACCGCTGCGCCACGCACTGGCCCGCTTCGAGGCGGCCCGGATGCCCGCCTGGGGCGAACCCGCCC
This sequence comes from Streptomyces sp. NPDC059456, assembly GCF_042750055.1. Taxonomy (NCBI): domain Bacteria; kingdom Bacillati; phylum Actinomycetota; class Actinomycetes; order Kitasatosporales; family Streptomycetaceae; genus Streptomyces; species Streptomyces sp. NPDC059456. The sequence goes on along the minus strand of NZ_JBHYVA010000519.1, from coordinate 3,992 downwards.
GGCTCGACCTCGGCATCGTCCTGCGCCACCTCTCCCGCCACGACGAGGCGCACGCAGCCCTGACGACCGCCCACGACGCCCTCGTCCGGCTCAACAACCCCCGCCGGACGGAAGCCGCCACCGAACTGCGCACCCTGGCCGGCGCCGCGGGCACCGGCACCGGCACCTCGTAGGGTCCGTCTTCACGGCGCGTCCTCTCGTGCCTTGCGCATCCCGAGGACGTACGCAGCGGTGAGCGCGACGGCACGGTCTTCGTCATCGGACAGGTCCGCGAGGGCGCGTGCCGCCACGGCGCCCGGGATGTCCGCGAGCGCCTGCGCCAGCCGCCGGCGTACGGAGGGGGCCGAACCGGCGTGGGCGAGGCGGTGCACGAGCCCGGCGGCGATCCGGTCCGCCGCCGCGGGACGGCCCGCGATCACGCCCAGCGCATCGGCCGCATCGACGTCGTTCGCCCCCTCGACGATCATGTCGATGAGCGTCTCGGCCGCGTCGGCCGCTCCCCGCGCCCCGAGGGCGAGCGCGGCGTGCCTGCGGACCGCGATGTCGGCGTGCGCGAGCGCCTCGTACAGCAGCGTCGTGGCTTCACCGCCCTCCATCTCGGCGATGGCCCGGACCGCCCGCAGACGCACCTCGGCCGCCGGTGAGCCCAGGCCCTCGGCCAGCAGGGCCGCACCGGCGTCGCCCGGCTTGCTGGCCAGGGCCCAGCGCAGGGCTCCGGACACGTGCGGGTCGGACTCGCTCAGCGCCGCCTCCACCAGCGCTTCCACCGGTACGGGGCCCTCGGCGACCGAGGACAGGGCCGCGCGCTGGCGCTTCCCGGCGCTCTCCGACCCCAGGGCCTGGAGGAGTGCCACGATCTGCAGGACGTCTTCCCAGGCGGCGGGTTCCGCGGCACCGATCCGGTGCAGCCGCGTGAGCAGCGCCGTCTCGGCCGCGAGGCGTTCGCGGGTCTGCCGGATGAGGTCCGCGACGAGTTCCGAGGGCTTGAAGCCGGGATCGTCGAGCGCGGAGCCGACTTCGCGCAGCGAAAGCCCCAGTGACCGGAGGCTCTCGATGTGGAAGATCCGCCGGACGTCCTCGCCGGAGTACTCGCGGTAGCCGGCCCCGGTACGGCCCGTCGGGCTCACCAGGCCCAGCGATTCGTAGTGCCTGAGCATGCGGGCGCTGACCCCGGACCTCCGTGCCACGTCACCGATCCGCACGTCTGCTCACTCCTCCCGGCTGGTGGTGCCGAGGGCCATGATGCGCTCCGCCTCGCCGATCGCGAATTCGCCCGGGGTGCGGTTCGCCGCGCGGGCCTCCCGGGCATCGCCCATGCTGGGAAGCAGGGCCCCGATTTCGGCCTGCGACTCGTCCTCCTCTCCCCCCAGGCCGATCGGGGGCCACCGACAGGAGGAAGTCATGCGCATGCGAAGAATGCTCGGCCTCGCCCTGGCCGCGGCGACCCTTGCGGGCATGAGCGCCGTCGGCGCCGTCAGCGCTCAGGCCGCCGCTTCTCCGAACATGACCCGGCAGGAGTGCACGGACGCCGGCGGACAGGTCCAGGCACGCCCCTACGACGGCTACTACTGCGCGCTGCCCGACGGGAGCACGCAGCCGGTCACCTGAGGACGGCCGGCCGGATGACGGCCGGGGTCAAATTCGGTTGACCCGGGCACGGGTCTTCGCTGCATGGTGGCGTGGCACCGCACGACGCGGTGCCGGCGTCCACGGAAGGCAGCGGCAGCGATGGAGATCCGTCCCACGACCGACCAGGACCGTGACGTCTTCGTCGACACGCTCCATGCCGCCTTCGCGCTCTTCCCGGAAACCCCGGTCGACGGCGGCGGAGTCTGGTGGGCGGCGCTCGAAATGGACCGCGGCCTGCTCGCCACCACGGCAGAGGGGAAACCCGTCGGCACCTGTGGTGCGTACTCCTTCGAACTCACCCTCCCCGGCGGGGTCCTCGTCCCGACCGCCGGGGTGACGGCCGTCGGCGTCCTCCCCTCGCACCGGCGCCGGGGCGTGCTCGGCGCGATGATGCGGCATCAGCTCGGCGAGCTGCGGGCGCGGGGCGAGTTCGTCTCCGTACTGCTGGCCTCCGAGGCCCTGATCTACCGCAGGTTCGGCTACGGACCGGCCACCTACGCGCAGCGGCTGACGGTGCCGCGCCTCCGGGCGGCGCTCGTCCACCCGCGGGCGGGCGGAGCGGCCGGCCCGGAGACCGGGTCGGAGACCGGGTCGGTCGAACTGCTGCGCCGCGCCGCGTGCGGCGAGGTCCTGGAGCAGGTCTACGACCGGTACCGCCGCGCCCAGCCGGGCGCGCTGTCCCGGCCGCACCGGTGGTGGGCGCTGGGCGCGGGACAGCCCCCGGTCTCCCGGGCACCGCGCCACGTCGCCGTCCACCGGGACGCCGGCGGTGTCCCGGACGGGTACGCCAGCTACTCGGTGGAGTCCCGCACCTTGACGGTCGACGAGAGCATCGCCGTCGGCGACGCCGCCGCCACGGCCCTGACCCGGTTCCTGCTCGGGCACGACCTGGTCGACCAGATCGTGTTCAGGAACCTCCCGCCCGAACACCCGCTGCGCTGGCAGCTGGCGGACTTCCGTGCCGGCCAGGTGAGCCACGACACCGACGGGTTGTGGGTGCGGCTGCTGGACGTGCCGCGTGCGCTGACGTCGCGCGGCTGGTTCACGGACGGCGAGCTCGTCCTCGACGTCGACGACCCCTTCCTCGGCGAGCACGGCCGCCACCTGCTGACCGTCCGGGACGGCAAGGCCACGTGCGTCCCGACGGGCCGGGAGCCCGACCTGTCCCTGGACGTCAGCGACCTCGCCTCGATCTACCTCGGCGGCACGACGGCGAGCACGCTCGTACGGGCCGGACACGTCCGGGCCCACCGCCCGGGCGCGGCGGCCCTCGCCGACGCCCTCTTCCGCGGCGAGCGCCCGCCGCACTGCCTCCACTGGTTCTGACCGCTGGTTCCGACCGCACCCACCCCGGGAGCGTCCGCCACTAGGATGGGCCGGTCGGGGCCGTAGCGCAGAGGTCGACGCGCGCGGTCTCCAAAATCGCGAGGACGCCGGTTCGACTCCGGCCGGCCCCGACCCCACGCGCGCCCGCGGCGCGGCGCGGCGCTCACCAGGTGACGTGCAGCGCCTCGGGCGACCGGTGGATGAGGGTGGGGCGCATGGACGGCGGCGGGCGGTCCGGGTCCAGCCGCAGACCGGGCAGGGCCTGCGAGAACAGCTCCAGTGTCAGGTGGAGTTGAGCGCGCGCCAGGCGGGAGCCCGGGCAGTTGTGCGGCCCGTGGCCGAAGGCGAGGTGGCGCCGGTCCTCGGGCCGGCGGATGTCGAACCGGTCGGCCCGCGCGTGGCGGTGCTCGTCGCGGTTGGCGGAGGCGTAGGCCACGAGGACGGTGGCCCCGGCCGGCAGTTTCGTCCCGCCCAGGGTCACGGGCCGGGTCGTGACCCGGCGAAAGCCCTGGATGGCCGTGTCGAAGCGGGCGCATTCCTCCACCGCGGCGCCGATCACCGTCGGGTCGGAGCACAGCAGGAGCCACTGTTCCCGGTCGGAGAGCAGGTGCAGCAGGGCGGTGGAGAGCAGCGCGCTCGTCGTCAGGAATCCGGCGATCAGCAGGTTCTGCAGGTTGGCCACCAGCTCGTGACGCTGTTCGAGGGTCAACTCGCCTTCCCCCGGGGCCAGGGCGGCCACCAGGTCCGAGCACAGGTCCTCGCGGGGGTGGGCCCGGCGGTCGCGGACGTAGCCGTCGAGCAGGTGCTGGAGCGCGACGACGTCCTCCGCGGCGGCCGCCTGCTCCGGCGGCGACAGGGGGCGGAAGAGCAACTCCTCGGCCCGGTAACCGCCGTGCACCGCCGGGGGGACGTCGGCGGGATCCAGCCCGACGAGCCGCCCGATCACCAGTCCGGGCAGCCGTCGCGCGTACGCCTCCACCAGCTCGGCGGACCCGTCCGCGCCGAACGCGTCCACCAGCTCCCCCTCCGGGGGGCGC
>NZ_JBHYVA010000518.1:285-6160 GCF_042750055.1 Streptomyces sp. NPDC059456 | reverse complement strand
CCAACCCACACGCGCCCCCGCCCACCCCCCGTCTCGGGCGGCCCCCCCGCTGATCGGCAGCTACGAGCCCCACCGTCCGAAGTCCGGCGGCGGGGCCGACCGCTTCCCCTGGGAAGAAGCGGTCGATCTGATTGCGCCGCTCCTCCATGCCGGGGCCGAGCCACAGTGAACGAGTCGGTCCCGCCGCCCGGGGCAGCCGGGCCACCTGCCCCTACAGGTTGAACTTCGCCACCACCGGTGAGTGGTCGGACGGCTTGTCGTGGGCCGCGGCCGGCTGGGCCTCCGTCACGCTCGGCAGCTTCTCGTTGCCGGTGGAGACCTCCTGGAACTTGGCGAGCAGCGAGTGGCTGATCATGATGTGGTCGATCAGTTCGTGCTGGCCCTCGAAGATGCGGGAGAAGCCGCCCTGTTCCAGGATGTGCGGGGCCAGGTTCCACAGGCGGTTGGCGTCGCCCGGGTCGTCGGGGTGGGTGAAGCCGCCGGTGCCGATCTGCGAGCCGGGCGGGCCGTACAGGATCTGGGTGGTGGCGGCCTGCCACTCGTCGTTGAAGTCGCCCAGCACGATGACATGGCGGTTCTTGCCGTCACCTTGGAGCAGATCGTCGGCCAGGCCACGCATGGTGACGGCCTCGGCGGCGCGACGGAAGAGCGCGTAAGCCTCATAGCGGGCGCGCAGGCGCTCGTCGTTGGTGATGTGCTGCTTGTTCGGGAAGGTCAGCAGCTTCGACTTCAGGTGGCAGACGGCCACGTGGAGGCTCTGACCGGGAGATGGCTCCACCCGTACGGCCAGACCGCCGCGGCCCATCTCGCTGGTGAGGGCGTCGTCGCCCTGGTCCTCGACCTGGATGGGGCGCAGGTGGTCCGGGAAGTCCTTGCGCTGCCGGACGTCGAGCAGAGGGAAGCGGCTGATGACGCCGACCCGGATGCCGCGGGGGTCCGGGTGGTTCGACAGGGCGGTGTGCCAGGTGCCCGGCAGCTTGGCCACCAGATCGTCCAGCGCCTCCTGGCTGCCGACCTCCTGCACGCCGAGCAGATCCGGCCCGATCTCGGTAATGACGCTGGCCAAGGCCTCGACTTTGGCGTCGTAGGTGGCTTGGTCCTTGGCGGCGCACTTGTTGGGGTTGGGCACGCTGCCCGTCGGCAGCGGTCGGCAGAAGTTCTCTACGTTCCAGGTCCCGATGATCAAGCTCACGCCTGCTCCCGTCGTCGTTGACCAGGTCTCGGACCAGTCTTTCGGGCGCATCCGGCCGGGCTTGATACGTCGGGTGGACGCGCCTGTAGCTTCACTCATCGGCAGCAGTTGTCGGACGATTTGCGGGACCGGTTCCTCGCTCCCACATCACCATCACGGCCACGGCGGCCTCGGCCGTGATCTTGCCCCGGACCATGGCCGTGCTGAGGCAGCGACTACGGAGCCAACCCGCCCTCGCCCAGTCCCCCGACGCCAGGGGCGGCCATCCTCATTCAGCTGGTGCGGCCGTGTTCCCTCTCGATCGAACAGGACGAGGGCGGCGCGGGGCACTCAACCTCCGAGCGGTAGTACCGGCCGGAACAGGCCACGACAAAAGTGAGACCTCGTCCGGTGGCCGTGGGAAAGGGCGAGTTGATTGAATCGGCCCATGGAGAACTCGATCTGGGACGCGTTGCAGCCGGGGGTCCGGGACGAGGTGGACGAGCTGCTCAGGAGTGGTCGGCGGCTTCACGCGGTGAAGCTCATCCGGGAGGCCCACCCCGCACCACGCCCTCAGCTGCGCGACGCCGTGGAGGTGATGAGCGAGCGCGCGGCGGAGCTGCGGTGCTGACCTGGACTTCCGGGTTGGTGTTTCGATGTCACCAATGCAGCCAACGCGCGTCCGGGGTCACTGGCCGCGGCCGCGGCGGCCGGGTGTACGTCGGCCCGTAGACGATCTGCCACAAACCGTCGGAGTGCTCGGCATGTGGCTCCGCACCCTCGCCGAAGTCCTCGACCACCTCGGCGCCAGCGGACAGGCCGGGACGGTCGACGGCACCGAGATCCGGGTTCGCGGGCCCGCCGTCAGCCGCAAGGACAGGGATAAGTTCATCTCGGGCAAGAACAAGCAGAACGCTGTCAAGGCCATGGTCCTGACCGACGCCAGCGGCAGGCTCCTGTTCTGCAGTCCAGCCCGGCCGGCAAGCTGTGCCGACACTACCCATGCCAGGCAGTCAGGCCTGGCCAAGCACCTGGCTGGCGGTCCGGCCGTGGAGATCCTTGCCGACGCCGGCGGCCAGGACCTGGGCGCCCAGACCCGGCGGCCGCGTCGTGACACCACCACACCGCAAGTACGAGAAGGGCCCACCGGACTGGTACGAGGAGGTCTACGAACGCCGGCGCACGGCACATTCCTCACGCCGGTGCGCGTCGAGCATGCCATCGCACGCCTCAAGAACTGGCGAGCCCCCGCCCGCCACCACGGCCGCCGCGACCACATGAGCGACGCGATCCGAGCCATCGCCGGACTGCTCTCGCACCGGCAGACCACCACCCGCGGGGACCGTCAGCCACAGTGACCACCGGGCCGACCTGCACCTTCGACGCGTCACCGCCAGCCGTGCACGACCTCGTCAGCCAGTCGGCTCCGGGCGTCCGAGGCCGATTGCCCTCGGTAGGAGATGTGAGCGCCGGCTTACTGAATGAGTTCGATGTGCGGATGGTTCGGGGATGCCGGGCACACGTGTAGTTGCAGGTCGTAGCCGCCGGCGATGTCGATCATGGTGAAGTTCGCCGGTGGAGTGCCGGGGATGAGCGGCGTCGGGTTCGCCGGTTCCTCTTCGGGAGACCAGCTCTCGCCGCTGCCGCCGTTCCATTCGGTGGTGGCGATGGTCAACAGCGGATCAGCCTCGGTTCCGCATTCCTGGCAGAGCCGGGGAACGGGGTTGGTGAGACCCCAACGGGTCCAGCCACCGGTCTTCCAGCCGGGCGAGGTAGACAGCATGTCCATGTAAAGCTCCTGCGGGGCGACCTCGTAGGAGCTGTCCGGCGCCACTCCGGCTGCCGCCTGCCACCTGCTCCAGTCCCCCAGTTGGTCCTGGAGTTCCTGCCCCAGCTCCAGATAGTCGGGGTACTCGGTGACCAGTTCCGGTGTAAGCAGACACGGTTCCGGTAGGTAGGTGTCAAACTGGATCGCCGACGGCTCAGGCGGCGTGGCAAGGACTTCGGCCACAGTCGCTTCCGAACGCCAGAACAAAGCGGTCCTGGGGTGTTCTGGGTGATTGAAGGGGCACCAGAGAACCTGGAGCAGATCGGCTTCGGACTGCGCAGGCCGGTCAAGCAAGGGCACATCGCGCATGTACAACTGAGCAACTGGCAGCATGGCGATCGCGCCCTCGGGCCACGGCCGGCCAGCCATGATCCGCTTCTCGGTCGCCAGTTCCTCGGGCGTGGCCCAGGGCTCCTGCGGATCGCGGCGCCGCCGATCCTCCGCCGCCGCCCGGCTACGACGCAGTACCCGTACGTCTTCCGGCGAGAGGGCCACGTTTACCCCGTCCCACTCGTGCGGCCCGTCGCAGTGCGGCCACGGCTCGCCGGCGGGCCAGAGCAGCGGCCCGCCGACAGAGCTGTCGCGCGGTGTGGGTGATCCTGGACGGGGATGCAGCCGCGTGGCTGTACGTGCCAGCGGAGCCAATTGCGGGAAGAGCGCCGCAACGTCAAACGGTCGTGATGGAGTGGTTTGACTCATATTGGCTCCCGAAGGCATACGCTGGCTGAAATCAGTTTCCGAGGTTGAACGCCCCAGTATCCTTCTGGGTGTTCGGGACGTAGACGTTGGGGAACAACAACTCCGTTGTCCCGTTCGCCCGTTCGATATTAGCGGTCATTGTCACTCCCACCGGAATGGTGCTCGTGGCGTCCCGGTAGACGGGCGTCACTTGGTAGAAGATCGCATCGTCAGGTCCGAAGGAAGCCAGTTTCACTGTGTTCTGAGCCTGGGCCTCGAATGTCCTCATGCTAGGCGTTCCGGTGTTCATCCCCGCCTGCCAGCAGGGGACCAGGTTGTCCTGGCCGCCGTCCAAGATCTGGCCCGGTCCGCCGAGGATGTTCGCGATCAGGTGACAGCGGGCCTGGCCGGTGCCGGGAGAGTGGTCGTTGGCGAATTTCTGTGCGTCCTGCCAGCCCGTGATGTCACCCGAGGCCGGTTTGCCCTTCCCGGGCTTCTTGCCCAGGCAGGCCTGGGCCATGGTCGGCCGGGTGCCGGCCGGGCCTATCGGGGTGATGGTCTTGTTGACGTGGGCGACAGGTTCGGTGGTGTTCCTTCTCCACCCGTTACCGGAGGGAAGCGCCCCAGTCGGCCAGTTCGCCAGGCAGGAGGCCTGCGGGGCTGCGGCCGGTGTCGTGAACTCCACCTTGAACTGCTCCGCGTCGATCACCCGCTGGCTCTGAAATCCCTCAGTGAGCTTGTTGTCGGCGAACTTCTTGTCGTCTGCCAGGACATGGGCGCGCACGCACGGCGATGCCGGATCCAGTTCCAGACTGTTACCGAGGACGTAGGTATCCCAGCCGCCGCTGCTGGCATTGGGAATCACCTCGACGCACCGGGCACCGTCGATTCCCCCCTCCTTGACTTCCGCGAAGGGGAACTCGCCGCAGGTGTCGGTTTCGACGAGGTCGGTGTTGGTTACGAACGGCGCCGTACCCGCGCTTCCGCACGTACGGTCCCTGCGGTCGGCGGTGCCGCTCTTCTGCCGGGTCAACGGCTTGCTCTTCCCCCAGCCGTCGCTTAGGTGCTGCTGCGCCCACTGGTAGGCGGCCACTGCGCCACCCGGATCCGAGCCCTGTGCGTTCATCGGAACGACGGCCATGACCGACGGGATGACGCAGCCCGGCGACGGGGCGCCCGCAGAGTCTCCGACCGCGTCGTCACAGCGGATCTTGCGCGGGTTCGTCCACTTGGCGTTCGGATCGGTAATCGTGGCGCCCGGCATGGTCACGTACATGCTGTACGAGGTATCGAACTCCGCAACGGCACCCGCCGCAGGGGTCGAGGAATACGCCACGGTGCCGGTGAGGGACTGTCCCACGGTCAGATTGCCGCCGAACCAAGGCGCGGCCTTCGTCACCTTGCAACCCGGTTCGCAGGCGGCCCGAAACTTGGCTGTCAGGGCGGTGACGTCACCCTTCCCTGAGGCCATCTTCACGGTGACCTGCTCGCTCCAGGTCGTTCCGGAGGCAGGCAGTGACGCACTGGTGGAGACCTCCAGGGTGCCTCGCCCGATCTCCACGCCGTTGGCGTCGCGCAGGGTGTAGAGGACGTCCAGCCCGGTCACGCAGTACGTGAAGCGCTCGTAGGAGTAGTTGCCGGCACCGGTGATGCTGCAGCTGCCGCCAGCCAGTGGCTGTGCGGAGGCGACACGGGTCGTGGAGCCGGCCCTGGTCGTGGAGCCGGCCCTGGTCGTGGAGGGGCTGATGCTCACGCATGCCTCGACGGCACCCTTCCTGCGCTCGTTCGAGCCTGCCTTTGTGGCCTCGCAGTGTTCCTCGGACCTTTCCGAGAGGGCGCTCGTCGTCATGACGGCGGCTGAAGCGTCGGACCGCTCCGTCCTCTCCGCCTGCCCAGACCTTTCCGTGGCGGGCTGTGCCGTGGCAGCACCCGTCGTGGCGAGTCCCAGCGTCACGGCAATCAATACGGAAAGCAACGCCGACCGGCCACGTATTCGGGCTGTGCCACGGAGGCATCTCTTGTACATGTTCGTCAGATCTCTTTTCTGTCTTCATGGATGGGCGGGGCCGCACCACAGGTGACGCCCTGAGGTCCGGCCTTTGGCGCCTTGGGGGGCCGGGGGCCGGGGGCCCGCGGCGCGCCACCCACACTCGCGAAAAAAAGGGGGGCGCCCCAGCGGGGGGGGGGGGGAATCAGAG
>NZ_JBHYVA010000518.1:0-275 GCF_042750055.1 Streptomyces sp. NPDC059456 | reverse complement strand
ATATATGTCTCGGGGGGGCGCCCCCATCAACGTCTCGCGCGGGGGGGGGCGCGGGTTGGCGCCCGGGCCCCCCCCGCGCGGCCGCCGCCCCGCCCCCAAGACAAGCGTTCGAAGCTTCCGTGCGGCAGCCATTGCGGAGGTGTCCGTACTCGCGCGGCGGGACTGAGGGGGGACGTCTCCGTGCGCGGCCAGGTCCCCTGCGCCCCCGGGGGGGGGCCCCCCGGGGGCGGGGCCGCGGGGGGGGTGAACAAAAACCACCCCCCCAGCCCCAAGCA
>NZ_JBHYVA010000517.1:0-6167 GCF_042750055.1 Streptomyces sp. NPDC059456 | reverse complement strand
GGCGCGGGCGCCCGCGCCCCCGCCCGCCCCCCCCCCCCCCGCGGGGGGCGGCGGGGGGGTGGATAGGGGGGGGGGGCCTCCTTGTGGGGGGGGGGGGCGGGGGCCCACCCCCCCCGCGCCCCCGAGGTGACCTGGGGTCAGTTACAGGTCGTGATGCTCAGGCTGCTGTCGCCGCAGAGCAGCAGGCTGGCCCGGCTGCCGCCACCGCCACCACCGTGCAGCGCGCCCTCGGTGACCTCTTCCTTGGGGGTTTCCATCGACTGCAGGTCGAGAAGCGTCATGTCCGATTCCTCTTCTGTCGGGTGGTGCGATGGGTCACGGCCCCGGGCGGGGCCGGCTCTGGGGCCGCCGCGGTGCGTCGCAGCGGCGGGAGGAACGGCAGGTGCGCGCGCCCGCCGGGCGCGGCGCTGCCGAGGGCGAGGAGGGCGCCGGCGGTGCCCGTGGCGAGGTCCATGGACAGGCGCATCATCTGCTCGCCGGGGAAGGCCAGATGTCCCTGGTACGGCACGGCGTGCCGGGCCAGCGCGTCGATCTGGCGGGCGATGTCCGCGGGTCCGGTGCCCGGGCCCGGGGTGGTGGTGCGGGCCAGGTGGAGGATCATCCCGGCGGCGCCGCGCAGCAGCCCGGGCTGGGCGTAGAAGGTCGCCTGCGCCGCCCGTACGATCTCGCGCCGGGCCCGTTCGAAACGCTCGTCGGGAGCGTGCTCCAGCCAGTCGTCGAGGACCATGCCGATGCCGACGCTGCCCTCGCCGAGGTAGGGCATGGTGCGCCAGCCCTCGTTCACCTGGAGGGTGCCGTAGGCGCTGGTGACGCAGCGGTCGAGGTCGCGGTGGAGCGACCGGGCGGCCTGGAGCAGCAGTTCCTTGTCGCCGGTGCGCTCGTACAGGCGCAGGAAGAGCAGGGCGGGGCCCGTGTTGCCGTACATCAGTCCGGCGCGGGCCGGCCGCTGTCCGGGCCGGGAGAGCAGTTCGGCGCAGTGCAGGGCCGCGGCGTGCAGTTCGCGCTCACCGCTCGCGGTGCCCAGTGCGTCCAGGGCCAGGCCGATGCCGGCGAGTCCGCCGTGCAGGTCGGGTCCCGCGCTCTGCCAGGGCTGGTGCAGCAGCCGCTCGGCGAGGGCGAGGGCGGGGCCCGGGTGTCCGAGCCGGTGCAGGGTCCAGGCGGTGCCGGCCAGGCCGTCGTAGAAGCCGAGCGGGGTTCCGGAGTCCGGTTCCCGGGTCCGCTCCAGCAGCCATTCCTCGGCTTCGGGCCAGGGTCCGGCGCCGGTCTCGGCGAGGGCGTGGAGCACTCCGGCGATGCCGTGGCCGAAGCAGGTGCCTCCGCCGGCGGACGCGAACTGGGCGATGTCGCCCGGCACGAACCGGTCCTCGCGCTCCGGGGTGGCGCTCGCGCGCAGCGCCGCGGTCATCGAGGCACGGGCGGCCGGCCACTCCCCCGGCTCGACGGGCAGGTACGGGCCGGCCGGTGCGGGCAGCCGGGCCGCCGGCGCAGCCTGCGGGGCGCCGGACAGGATCTCCTCGACGGCCTCGTCGAGGAACTGCCGCGGTACGGGGAACTGCGCGGCGGCGACGGAGGCCAGGTGGGCGGCCTTGGCCCGGTCCAGGACGAGCAGGCTGGTCAGCGGGAGGAACAGGGCGAGCCGCAGGCAGGCGAGGGCGTAGCGGTCGACGGAGAACCCGCGCCGCTCGGCGGGGGCGACGAACGCGGGGTTGGCCACGGTCTGCCGCAGCCCCTCGTCGACGTGCGCGGCGGCTTCGAAGTCCAGCAGGGCGACGGAGGGTTCGCCGTTCTCGTCCTCCGCCACCATGATGTTGAAGAGGTGGAGGTCGTTGAAGACCACGCCGCGGGCGTGCACGGCCTCGACGGCCTCGGTGACGCGCCGGTGGATCGTCAGGGCCCACTCGGTGTACGAGGCGAGCTCCGCCGGGTCGGGGTCCGCCTCGATCAGCGGGTGGCGGCGGGCGAAGTAGGTGTTGAGCGGTTTGCCGGCGAGGTGTTGCAGCACCAGGAAGTGGTGGTCGCCGACCGTGAACGTGCCGCGGACCGCGGGCACGCAGTCCAGGCCCGCCAGCCGTTCCAGTGCGGCCCGTTCGCGGTGCAGCCGGGTCACTGCGTCGGCGCCGTCCGCGGCGAGCCCGGCGTACGGGCGGGCCTCCTTGAGGACCACGGCCTCGCCGGTGCGGCCGTCCTTGCCGGCGTAGACGCCGCCGCCGTTGGAGAAGTGCAGCGCCCGCTCGACCGTGAAGGGGATCTCGGTCAGGGTGGTCGCGGAGCGCGCCGCGAGGTGCGGCTCCAGGAAGGCGGGCAGTTCGAGCCACTCGGGCGGCTGGAACACCGGTCCGCGCCGGTCCGGTACGAGCCGCCCGTCGGGGGTCTCGATCGCCGGGACCAGTTCGCCGTGCTCGTCGTAGCAGTGCCGCAGGGTGAAGCTGCCGTAGCGCAGGTACACCGGGCCCGCGCCCCAGCGCAGATCGCTGAGGACGTACGGGCCGGCCGCCCCGGCCAGTGCGGCGTCGAGGTCCTCCGCGATCCGGTGGCACTGCTCTTCGTCGGCCGGGTACACGGTGATGAACTTGCCGCTCGCCGCGCGGTCGGCGTACTTGGCGTTGCGCAGGTGCAGCAGGTACCGGCTCGGGATGAACTTGAAGGCGATGCGACGGTCGGTGCAGTACGCGTACACGGTCGTCAGCAGCGATTCGGCGTTGTCGAGCGTGGCCGAGACGTGGATCTTCCAGCCCTGTGCGGGCAGTTCGGCGTCGGTGGGGCGCAGCGCGAGCCAGTCGCCGCTGCGGTGCGAGCGCCACCCGGGCGGGACGGGGGCGAGCGCGGCCGGGTAGCTCTCACCGGCGCGCCGGTACGGCGCGTCGTAGAACCAGCGGTCGGCGTCGCAGAAGGCGGCGTACCCCTTGTTCACACCTGCTCCCTCGGTCGGCGGCAGACCCGAAGGTGTCATGTCCGGCCGATGCGGCGACAGTCACGTCTGTCACCGATGGGGTGTGCAGTACTCACGAGTCACGAGTAACGGGGTACCGGCCGCGGGGCACCGGTGACGGGTCAGGTGTCGCCCGGCTCCGCGGCCCTGCGCGTCCACCAGTGGCGCCGGCGCGGGTGTACGGCCCGCCCGAGCCGGAGGCCGATCAGCAGGTATCCGAGGAGCGCGCCGGCCGTGTTGAGGATGACGTCGTCGATGTCGAAGACGCGGCCCGTGACCAGGGCGCCCTGGACGAGTTCGACCAGGGTCATCAGACAGGCCGTCACGGCACCGACCCGCAGCAGCCCCCGCGCCGGCGGCAGCAGGACCGGCAGGAGCACCCCGAACGGCAGCCCGAGCAGCAGGTTCCCGCCCAGCTGGCGCACCGCCTCGGTCGTCGACGTCCCGTCCAGGTAGGCCCTGATCGAGGCGCCGGGCCGGACGTTGCCGTGCACGAGGGCCGCCGACGCGGCGGACGGTTCCAGCGTCAGCCGGGCCAGGACCACTCCGAACAGCACGGTCCCGGCGAAGGCGGTCACCATGGCCGACGCCCGGACCGCCGGGTGGGCCGGACGGCGTCTGCGCCGGGCGGCCGGCGCGTCCCCTTCCGCCGTCTTGCGTTGCGCGTGACCGTCCGTGCTCCGTCGTGCGTGCCTCCATGTCATGCGGGGGCGTGTACCCCGCCGGCCGCCCGGTACGCGGAGGGCCACGGGCGCTGCCCAGGGCGGGGTGCCGGCCACGGCCGGCGCCCCGGGTCGCGGCGGCACGGCGCATGCGGCCCGGCCCCGTCGGGCACGTGTGCAGCGTGACCGACATCCCCCGCACCGCAACGCACCCCGGCAGTCCGCCCGGCGCCGCCCTCGCGGCGCGCACCCGCGCCGAGCTGCGACGTACGGCCGTCCGCGTGTGGAGCGACAACCTCGCCGACCACGCGGCCGCGCTCACCTACTACGCCGTCCTGGCGCTGCTGCCCGCCCTCGTCATGGCGGTGTCCCTGGTGGGGCTGCTGGGCGGGGGGACGAGGGAGCGGCTGATCACCGAGCTCACCTCGTACGCTCCGGCGCAGTCGGCGCAGGTGCTGCGGGACGCGCTCGGCGGTCTCGCGGCGGACCGGTCGTCGATGTGGGCCCTGCTGATCAGCGGGGCGCTGAGCGCGCTGTGGTCGGCGTGCAGCTATCTGGCGGTGTTCCGCCGCGCCCTGCACACGATGCACGGGGTGCCCGACCGGCGGCCCCCGCTGCGTGCGGCCCACACGCTGCTCGTCAACGCGGCGCTGCTGCTGGTCCTGCTCGTCGTGGCCGCGGCCGGACTGGTGCTGTCCGGGCCGCCGGCCCGGTGGCTGGCGCAGACCGTCGGCGGGAACAGCCCGGACGCCATCGCGGTCCTGCGCTGGCCCGTCCTGCTGGCGGCCGTCACCTTCCTGGTGCTGGTCCTCTTCCGTACCGGACCGGCCCAGAGCCGGGGCACCCGCCGGGGCCTGCCCGGCGGCGTGCTGGCGGCCCTGCTCTGGCTGGCCGCCTCGGTGCTCTTCACGCTGTACACGGGGCTGGACACCTACGGCCGGCTGTACGGCTCGCTGGCCGGCATCGTGGTCTTCCTCGTCTGGCTCTGGATCGCCAACCTGGCCCTGCTCACCGGGGCCCAGTTCAACGCCGAGCGGGCCCGGGGAGTGACTGCCGGGCCGCCGCCGTCCTGATCCTCCTCCGCCGTCATCCCAGGTGGCCGTCCGCGGCCGGCCACCGGGGGTCCCGGCGCCCGCCGGACAGCCGGGAGCCCTCGATCTCCGCCCAGACGCCCTTGCCGGCGCCGTGGGTGTAGGAGCCCCACCGGTCGGAGAGCCGTTGCACGATGTGCAGGCCGTGGCCGCCGGGGACGCCCGGTCGCCGCCCGGCCCGGGGGCGCGGCGGCGCGGGTGCGCCGTCGAGGACGTCGATGCGCAGGGCCTCGCCGGCGGTCAGTACGAGCTCGTGGCAGCCGCCCGCGTGCAGGGCGGCGTTCGTCACCAGTTCGGACACGACGAGCAGGGCGTCCTCGGCGCTCTCGTGGCCGTCCCACCCCCAGTCGCGCAGGGTCCGGCGCGTGAAGTCGCGGCCCTTGCCGACCGCTCCCCGGACACTGCGCAGGCAGAGCCGGCGGCGCTGTCCCGCGACCGGCACTCCCGCACGCGTGGCGTTCTCGGCGGCTGCTCCCGTCATGTTCACTGTCGTCCTCGCTCCGGCTGTCGACGTTGCTGTCCCCGGACTCGCGTATGCCCGCCCGGAAGGCCCGGACACCACGGGCGGAGACTGCGGCCGCACCCGAAATTCGCATGATTGATCCTGATTCACTCGGGTAGGCGTAATACGCCCTGTACGTCCGAGGAGGGGAGGAGTCGATGGCCACCCCGAGCGGAGATCGCTTCGGTGTCGAGGTGGAGTCCCTCCCGGGGGCCACGGTGGTGACCCTGTCGGGAGAGCTCGACCACGACACCGCCCAGCCCCTGCGCGAAGCGCTGGGCGCCCCGTTGGAGGCCGGCGGCGGCGAACGCCTGCTGGTCGACCTGAGCCGTCTGGACTTCTGCGATTCCACGGGACTGAACGTGCTGCTGCACGGCCGTCTCGCGGTCAACGCGTCCGGCGGCTCCCTGGAGCTGGTCGGGGTGCACCCGCCGGTGGAGCGGATGTTCCACATCACGGGAGCCGACCGGCTCTTCCGGTTCCACTCCGATGTGGAAGCCGCGCTGACGGCACCCGGACACCCGTAGCGGAGGAGCTCCCATGAACGCGCGCCGGTCACCCGAGCTGACCCGGCGCCTGGTGATCGGCGGCGCCACGGACGTGGTCGGCCGGTGCCGCGAGTTCACCCGCAGGGCCCTCTCGGAGTGGCGCTGGCCGCGCCCCGGGGGGCCGGGTCCCGTGGACGGGCGGCCCCTCGGGGCGGAGGCCGCCGACGACGCCCTGCTCCTCGTCTCCGAAGTGGTCGGCAACGCGTGCCTGCACGCGGGCGGCCCCACCTCCCTGGTGCTGCGCTGTACGGACGAGCGGCTGCGGATCGAGGTGACGGACGAGAGCACCGCCGCACCGCGGCTCAGGCACCGGTCCGACCTGACCCGGCCCGGCGGCCACGGGCTGCGCATCGTGGAACGGCTCGGCCGGAGCTGGGGCTGGACGGCGGTGGCCGGCAACGGCAAGTGCGTATGGGTCGAGATCGACTCCCCGCC
>NZ_JBHYVA010000516.1:0-6213 GCF_042750055.1 Streptomyces sp. NPDC059456 | reverse complement strand
GCGCCCGAGGGCTCGGGGGGCGGGGGGGGGGATTTCGCGTTGTCGGGCGGGCACCGATGAGTTCCGCACGGCGGTCCGGTCATCCCCTCATGGAGATCACCCGACTCGTGCTGCCCGGTCCCAGCCCGACCGCACGCGACGCCGTACTGCTGTGCGCGCGCCTGTCCCGGCTGTACGAGGACGGCGCGCACGCGGTGGTGTGCGATGCCGCGGCGGTCACCGCGCCGGACCTGGGCGCCGTCGAGGCGCTGGCCCGGCTGCGGCTGACCGCCCGGGGACGGCCGCTGCGGGTGGACGGCGCCCCGCCCGCTCTACGCGCCCTGCTCGGCCTCGTCGGACTCGCCGAGCTCCTCGGGGAGGCCGAAGAGGGGGAACCAGCGGTCGGTGTCCAGGAAGGCGTTGAGCCCGACGATCTTGCCGTCTGAGATCTCCAGGACCTGGAGCGCCCACGGCACGTGTCCCGGTCTCCCGTCCTCCCGCGGCCGGTACTGGCCGAACGCCGGCAGGCCGTTGGCCGTGGTCGGGACCAGCCGGGAGCCCTTGCAGCCGATGCCCTGGTTCAGGTGCCAGGCCGCGATGTCCTCGTGCCCCCGCAGCCACAGGTCGAACGGCGGCATCGACAGCACCGCGTCGTCGTGCAGCAGGGTGGTCAGCCGGGAGATGTCGTACGCCTCGAAGGCGGACAGGTACTGCTCCAGCAGCTTCACCTGCTCCGCGTCCAGCGGGTCCGCCGCATCGCTCTCGCGCACGCGCGTCGACGACATCGTCGCCCGGGCCCGCTGGAGGGCGCTGTTCACCGACGCCACCGACGTCTCCAGCAGCGCCGCGACCTCGTCCGCCTTCCACGCCAGCACCTCGCGCAGGATCAGCACCGCCCGCTGTCTGGCCGGCAGGTGCTGGAGCGCCGCCACGAACGCCAGCCGTACGGATTCCCTCGCCAGCGCCATCTCCGCCGGATCGGCGGTCTGCGGCAGCACCCGCCCGTCCGGCACCGGCTCCAGCCAGGTCACCTCGGGCCGCTCGTTCAAGATCGCGGAGGCCTGGTGCTGCGGGGCGCCGAGGTCCATCGGGCGGGCCCGCTTGTTGCCCGCGCTGAGCAGGTCCAGGCAGACGTTCGTGGCGATCCGGTACAGCCAGGACCGCAGCGAGGAGCGGCCCTCGAACTTCGCGCGGCTGCGCCAGGCCCGGACGTACGTGTCCTGCACCGCGTCCTCGGCGTCGAAGGAGGAGCCGAGCATGCGGTAGCAGTAGCCGGTGAGCTCGACCCGGTAGCGGTCCATCGCCGCATCCAGGTCGGACTCCGAGGCGGTCGCGCTGCCGGTCGCGAGGTCACTCATGGCTGTCGTCCCCCAGTAGATCCGATACCCCGCAAGCTACCGGAGGGGTCCGACAACGGCAGCCGGAGCCGTTCCCGGAAGCCGTTCCCGGAAACCGTTCTACGTGCCGGGCTTGCGGCCGTAGACGAACACGTCCTCGCCCTTGGCCAGCAGGTTCCAGTACGCCTTCGCGTCCGCGAGCCGCATGTTCACGCAGCCCCCCGACCCGGGCGGGTTCCACATGCTCTTGTCCACGGAGTGGAAGGCGATCCCGCCGTCGAAGAACTGCGCGTACGGCATCGACACGTTGTAGATCGTCGACCAGTGGTCGATGCTGCGGTAGTAGATCCGCTTCAGCCCGGTCCGGGTCTCGGTGCCGTCCTTCCCGGTGCGGACCGGGACCGGCCCGTACTTCAGCACGGCGCCGTCCTGGACCCAGCTGAGCTGGCGCGTCAGGTCCACGCACGCGATCCGGCCCAGGTTCACGGGGCACGCGCCGTCCCGGTTCGGCGTGCTGCCCGCCGCCCGCTGCGCCAGCATGACGCTCATCGTCTGCCAGGTCAGCGGCCCGGCGTACCCCGCGGTCGGGGTGATGCCGTGCTGGGCCTGGAACGCCCTGATCGCCTGGCAGTCGGCCGCGGACTGGGCCCCGTCGACCGGCCGCCCCAGGAACTGTTCGACCTGCCGCTGGTACGGCCCCGTGGTCATGTTGCACCCGCCGGCGGCCTGCGCCGACCCACCGCCGCCGACCACCAGTGAAGCCGCGAGGGCCACCGCCCCGCAGGCCGCCGCCGCACGTCGCCTCGTACGCATCCGCATGTCGCATTCCCTCCCACTCCCGCCATTCCTGCCCGGCGCGGAGGGGCAACGCGCCGGAGCCCGGGGCGGCTTGCGCCTCCGGGCTCCGTAAATCACCTCGTACCGATGCCGTACGGACGCATCCGCGCGCGGCGTACCGGACCGCTTCAGCGGGCGGCGGCCAGCGCGCCCGGGCGGCGCTGCACCCGCGCCGCGTGCGAGCCGTACAGGGTGATCGACACGACGCCGAGCACCGCCAGCAGCGCGATGCCCACCGTGGCCGCCCAGCCCGCCGAGTGGTAGGCGAGCGCACCGAGCGTGCCGCCCGCGCTGGACCCCAGGTAGTACGCCGACTGGTACAGCGCCGAGGCCTGCGCGCGGCCCGACGTCGCGGTCCGGCTCACCGCGGCGGACGCCACCGCGTGGCCCGCGAAGAAGCCGGCGGTGATCAGGACCAGTCCGGCCAGGATCGCGGCGAGCGAGTCCGACAGCGACAGCAGCAGCCCCAGCGCGGTCGTGGTCACGGCCAGGTACAGCGCACCGCGCCGCCCCGTGCGGGCCACCAGTTGCCCGGCGGCGGCCGAGGAGACCGTACCGACCAGGTAGACCAGGAAGATCGACCCGATCACGCCCTGGCCGAGGGAGAACGGCTTCTCGACGAGCCGGTAGCCGATGACGGTGTACACGGCGCCGAACACGGTCATGAACAGCGCGCCGATCCCGTACAGCCGCAGCAGCAGCGGATCGCGCAGGTGGCCGGCGACGGTACGGCCGACCGCGCGCGGGTTCAGCGAGGCCGGCCGGAAGAACCGGGCCCGGGGGAGCATCACCAGGAAGGCGCCCGCGCAGGCCAGCGCCATGACGCCGACCGCCAGCAGTCCGCCGCGCCAGCCCCACGCCTGCGCCGCCCAGCCGGTGACGAGGCGGCCGCTCATGCCGCCGATGGAATTGCCCGCCACGAACAGGCCGATCGCACCCACCAGCGCCTTCGGCTTGACCTCCTCCGCGAGGTACGCCATCGCGGAGGCCGGGATGCCGGCGATCGCCGCACCCTGCACGGCGCGCAGCGCCACCAGCCACTCCAGGTTCGGCGCGAACGGCACGAGCAGCCCGACGCCGACGGCGACCAGCATGGAGACCGTCATCATCCTGGTCCGCCCGAAGCGCTCGGAGAGCGCGCTGAGCGGCAGGACGAACAGGGCGAGGGCGCCGGTGGCCGCGGACACCGTCCAGCTGGCCTGACCCGCCGTCACCCCGAAGCCGTCGGAGATCGCGGGCAGCAGCGCCTGGGTGGAGTAGAGGAGGGCGAACGTCGCGAGTCCGGCGGCGAAGAGCGCGAGGCTCATCCGGCGGTAGCCGGGGCGGCCGGGGGAGTGCGGTTCCGGTGCGGCAGGGGACGACGGGGTGGAGGCACCCGGGATGACGGGCGCCCCGGTATGAACGGGAGGCATGCAACGACCGTAGACCCGCCCTGTTTCATGCGTCCAATGCACAGAATCGCGATAATCGATCCACTGACGCATCAGTGCAGCTCAGAAGGGTGCCTGTCGATGAACCGTTACGTAGAAGACATGGAAGTGACAGGGTTGCTCGCCCCGAGGCTGGCGTACTTCGCCGCCGTCGCCCGGCACGAGCACGTCACCCGCGCCGCGCACGAGCTGGGCGTCCCGCAGTCCACCCTGTCCCGGGCCATGGTCCGTCTCGAACAGGACCTCGGCGTCACGCTGTTCGCCCGCAAGGGCCGCACCGTCGCCCTCACCACGGCCGGACGGACCTTCCTCGCCTCGGCCGAGCGGGCCCTCGCCGAAATCGCCCGCGCCGCCGAATCGGTGCAGCAGGACGCCGACCCGGCCTTCGGGAAGGTCGCGTTCGGCTTCCTGCACACCCTCGGCCCCGAGACCGTGCCCGGCCTGATCCGCGCCTTCCGCGCCGACCACCCCCGCGTGCGTTTCTCCCTCGTGCAGAACTACGGCGAGGCCATGCTGGAGAAGCTGCGGGCCGGCGAGCTCGACCTCTGCCTGACCTCACCGCTCCCCGACGCCCCCGACCTGGTCGCCCGCCGCCTCGACGAGCAGCGGCTGCGGCTCGTCGTCCCCGACGACCACCGGCTGGCCGGCCGCAAGCGCATCCGCCTCGCCGAAGCCGCCGAGGAGACCTTCGTGACCCTGGAGGCCGGCTACGGGCTGCGCCGCATCACCGACGACCTGTGCGCCGAGGCCGGGTTCACCCCCCGGGTGGCCTTCGAGGGCGAGGAGGCCGAGACCCTGCGCGGCCTGGTCGCGGCGGGCCTCGGCGTGGCCCTGCTGCCGCCGCCGGCGGTGGCCCGCCCCGGCGTGGTCGAGCTGACGGTGACGGCCCCGCGCGCGGTCCGCGAGATCGGCGTCGCCTGGCTCGACGGCCACCCCGACACCCCGCCGGTCGCCGAGTTCAAGCGGTTCCTGCTGTCCCGGCGCGGCCGGCTGATCCCGGAGCTGCACGGCGGCCCGGTGCAGCCGGCTCAGGACGCGCCGCCGCCCGCCCCGGCGGCGTCGCGGGGCACGGCCGAGGCGCGGGGAGGAGCCGCGGGGGAGAGCAAGTAGCCGGCCTGGAAACGGGACTTGGCGCCCGCCGCCCGCATGATCTCCGCGATGTGACGCTGGCAGGTCCGCTCCGACATGCCCAGCCGGCGCGCGATCACCTTGTCCTCCAGCCCCTCCGACAGCAGCCGCACGATCGTCTGCCGCAGCTCGTCCGAGAGCGAGCGCGCCGCGTCCGGGCCCACCGTCGTCGGGAACGGCTCGGCCTCCACCCACGACCGTTCGAACGCCGACGTCATGAAGTGCACGACCGCCGGCTCCCGCACCACGAGCGCCGCACCGCTGCGGTCCGGCACCGACATCAGCCCCGTGTGCGCGTCGAAGACCAGCATCCGCATCAGCCCGTCGCCCAGCGTCCGCACCTGGGCGCCCAGCGCCGTCACCCGCTCCACGTACGCCGCGGTCGGCCGCGAGTAGCGCGCCGTGTGCTGGTAGATCGTGCGCATCCGCACCCCGCGCGCCAGCAGCGACTCGTCCCGCCCGATCGCCTCCTCCAGCGACTCCAGCGGCCGTCCGCCGCCCGGCTGCGAGGTCAGCAGCTCCTTCCCGCACGCCGCGACGAGCTCCGCGATCAGCGCGCGCACCGCCCCCAGGTCGGTGACCAGCTCCAGCTCCGCCCGCCCCGAACCGTTGCGCTCCAGGTGCGCCGCACCCGCCTCGTACGCCGGCACCAGCGTCTCCAGCCGCCCCCGCAGCCGGTCCATCTCGTCGTGCGTCTCCCGTACGAGCAGCGCCAGCGGGGCCAGCGCCCGGGCCGCCGCCGCCCGGGGCGCGACGGCGCTCCACCGGTCCGGGCCGCCGCCCGGGGCCCGCTGGAGCAGGTGCGCGGCGGCCAGCTCGGTGATCGCCGCGGCCGCCCGCGCCCCGAGGGCCCCGGTGGCCTCGGCCTCGGCGAACGAGTGCCGCTCCACGGCGTACGCGTACAGCCGCCGGGCGGCGCGGCTCAGGTCGCCCCCGGACGGCGGTGCGGCTTCGTCGGCTGGCATGTGTGTATTCGTCCCGGATTGATGATGTTTGTAAACCCCTCGTGTTCCTGCAAGGCGGCAAGACGACGCCCGAACGGGCCCCTCAGGCATATGCCGAACCGGCACAGTGGTCACACCGGGTGAAGGGGGAAACGCGGTGACGGGGGAACGGGAGCGGGCGAGCGGGACCGGGCGGGGGCCCACGGCGGTCCTGCCGAGCCCGCGCCCCGCCATGGTGGCCGCCGCCCGACGGGCCGGCGCCCACACCGTGGTGGTCGCGCCGGGGGAGGTCCGCCGGTGCCGTCCGACCGTGAGGGGGCGGAGCGGCGGGTGCCTGCGGACCGGCGCGACCACCGCCACCTGATCGACGCGCCGAGCCGGCCGGACGCGGTCCGGCGCGCGCACGCCCGGGTCTTCGGCCGCCCCCGCCACGGCACTCGCCGCCGCCCGCGCCGACGAGGCCCGGCCCGCCACGCGGCCCCGGGCGCGGCCCCCCCCCGGGGGGGCGGGCCGGGGTGGTTTAAACCACTGTAGCGGCCCGCCCAGAGTTGTGGTTTT
>NZ_JBHYVA010000515.1:0-6217 GCF_042750055.1 Streptomyces sp. NPDC059456 | reverse complement strand
CACCCTCCCCGGGCCCTGGACGAACGAGCTGCTGCGCCGCCGGCGGGGCCGCAGACCCCCCACCCCCCGCGCGCTCACCCCCCGCCACTGGGGCGGGGCCGCCCCGCCCCCGGGGGGGGCGCCCCCCCGGCCCGGGGGGCGCGGGGTGGATCAGATGCCGGCGGCCGCCGACAGGTCCTTCTTGATCGCGTCCAGGATCTCCTGGCCGCGGGCCCGGGCCGGGACGAGGTCCGGGGCGTCCGCCACCGGGACCACGACCTCCAGGTAGCACTTCAGCTTCGGCTCCGTCCCCGACGGCCGCACGATCACCCGGGCCTTGTACTCGCCCTCCAGGTGGTACCGCAGGCCGTCCGTGGGCGGCAGCGTCGCCGTGCCCTGCGTCAGGTCCTCGGCCGAGGAGATCCGCAGGCCCGCCAGCGACACCGGCGGGTCGGCGCGCAGCGCGGCCATCGCGTCGGCGATGACCGACAGGTCCGACACGCGCACCGACAGCTGGTCGGTGTGGTGCAGGCCGTGCTCCATCGCCAGGTCGTCCAGCAGGTCGGTCAGCGTGCGCCCCTGCTCCTTGAGCTCCGAGGCCAGCTCCGCCACCAGCAGGGCGGCCGTGATGCCGTCCTTGTCGCGGACGCCCTCGGGGTCCACGCAGTAGCCGAGCGCCTCCTCGTAGCCGTAGCGCAGGCCCTCGACGCGGGCGATCCACTTGAAGCCGGTGAGGGTCTCCTCGTAGCCGACGCCCGCCGCCTCCGCGATCCGGCCCAGGAGGGACGAGGACACGATGGACTCGGCGAAGACGCCGGTCGCGCCCTTGTGGACCAGGTGGGCCGCCAGCAGTGCGCCGACCTCGTCGCCGCGGAGCATGCGCCAGCCGTCTGCGGTGGGGACGGCGACCGCGCAGCGGTCCGCGTCCGGGTCGTTCGCGATCACGATGTCCGGGCTGACCTCCGCCGCCTTCGCGAAGGACAGGTCCATCGCGCCCGGCTCCTCCGGGTTGGGGAAGGCCACCGTCGGGAACGCCGGGTCCGGCTCCGCCTGCTCGGCGACGAGCACCGGCGCCGGGAAGCCGTGCCGGGCGAAGGCCGCCAGCACGACGTCCTTGCCGACGCCGTGCATGGCCGTGTAGACGGTCCGCACGCCCCGGGGCGAGCCGGGGGTCAGCACGGCGTCCGTACGGGCCAGGTAGGCCTCCAGGACCTCGTCGCCGAGGTCCTCCCAGCCGGATTCGGGGCGGGGGACCGAGGCGAGGGCGTCCACGCGGTCGATCTCGGCCGCGATCTCGGCGTCCGCGGGGGACACGATCTGCGAGCCGTCGCCGAGGTAGACCTTGTAGCCGTTGTCCCGGGGCGGGTTGTGGCTCGCGGTCACCTCGACGCCGGCGACGGCACCCAGGTGCCGTATGGCGTACGCGAGGACGGGCGTCGGCAGCGGGCGGGGCAGGACGGCCGCGCGCAGGCCCGCGCCCGTCATCACGGCGGCGGTGTCACGGGCGAAGTCCGCGGACTTGTACCGGGCGTCGTAGCCGATGACGACCAGTCCGCCGGCGTGGCCCTGGGCCTTCAGGTAGGCCGCGAGGCCCGCCGCCGCCCGGATGACCACCGAGCGGTTCATCCGCATCGGACCCGCGCCGATCTCGCCGCGCAGCCCGGCCGTGCCGAACTGGAGGGTGCCGGAGAACCGGTCCGCCAGTTCCGCGGTGTTCCCGGCGTCGATGAGCTCCGCGAGCTCGGCCGCCGTCTGCGGGTCCGGGTCCTCGGCCAGCCAGGCCCGGGCCCGGGTGATCAGGTCGTCCTGTCCCTGTTGCTGCACTACTTCCGCCTTGTCTCTCGTGGCTCTCGTACCGCCGCCCGGTGCCTCAGATGCGGGCGAGGACCTGGGTCAGCAGCTTGCCCATGCGCGCGGCCGAGTCACGGCCGGCCTGGAGCACCTCTTCGTGGTTCAGCGGCTCGCCGGACAGGCCCGCCGCCAGGTTGGTGACCAGGGAGATGCCGAGCACCTCGGCGCCGGCCTCGCGGGCGGCGATGGCCTCCAGCACGGTGGACATGCCGACCAGGTCGGCGCCCATGACGCGGATCATGTTGATCTCGGCCGGGGTCTCGTAGTGCGGGCCGGGGAACTGGACGTAGACGCCCTCTTCGAGGGTCTCGTCGATCTCCTTGCACATCGCGCGCAGGCGCGGCGAGTAGAGGTCGGTCAGGTCCACGAAGTTCGCGCCGACGATCGGCGAGGCGGCCGTCAGGTTGAGGTGGTCGCTGATCAGGACGGGCTGGCCGGGCTTCATGCCCTCGCGCAGGCCGCCGCAGCCGTTGGTCAGGACGACGGTCTTGCAGCCGGCCGCGACGGCGGTGCGCACGCCGTGGGCGACGGCGGCGACGCCGCGGCCCTCGTAGTAGTGGGTCCGGCCGAGGAAGAGCAGCGCACGCTTGTCGCCGATCTTGTACGAGCGGATCTTGCCGCCGTGTCCCTCGACCGCGGGCGGCGGGAAGCCGGGCAGCTCGGTGACGGGGAACTCGGCCTCGGGTGCGCCCAGCGCCTCTGCGGCGGGGGCCCAGCCGGAGCCCATGACGAGGGCGACATCGTGGGTTTCGGCGCCGGTCAGCTCACGCAGGCGGGCGGCTGCGGCGGTGGCGTCGGCGAAGGGGTCGGTAACAGATGCGTTCACGCAGACGAGCGTAGCCGCTGATTGCCTACGCGCGTAGATGGCGCAGCTCACGGTGTTCGGATCGTTGCCTTGTCGTTTCCGCCGAATGGTCCCCGACGTCTCGAACGCCGGACCCGCCCCGGCACCCGCCGGACCCGCCCCGGCACCCGCTCTAGCAGGGGCGCTTGCGCAGTTCCATGACGTAGTCGTGCGGCGCGCCCGCCGATTCGGCCGCGTCGGCGATCTCACCGAGGTAGCGCGCCGAGGGCAGCCCGCCCTCGTAGCCGTTCAGCACGTAGCACCACGCCGCCTCCTCGCCGTCCAGCGTGTGGACGCGGATCCGCATCCGGCGGTAGATGTCGAGCCCGACGCCCTCCCACCGGTCCATGGAGTCCTCGTCCAGCGGCGCGATGTCGTACAGGGCGACGAACACCTGGTGGCGGGGGGCCTCGACGATCGTGGCGAGGGCGCCCTCCCACCCCATCTGCTCACCGCCGAAGGTCAGCCGCCAGTCGTTGATCCAGCCCGTGCCGCGCAGCGGCGAATGCGGAGCGCGGCGCGTCATCAGCCGCGGGTCGAGGTTGCCGGCGTACGCGGCGTAGAGCGACATGAGGTCGAGGGTACGGGAGGGGCGGGGCGGGCCGTGTGCCCGGCCGTACCGCACGGATGGCCGGACCGGGGGAGAAGCACCTTGAAGCGTGCGGGACAATGGGGCACGGAATGCATCCCCCGGGGAGAACCCCCGGAAGCCCCGGCCGGGGCGGCAGCCGGCCGGGTAGACGTGAGGCGGAGTTTTCGTGACCCGGATCGTGATCATCGGCGGCGGACCCGGCGGGTATGAGGCGGCCCTCGTGGGGGCCCAGCTCGGCGCGGAGGTGACCGTCGTCGACTGCGACGGTCTGGGCGGGGCGTCGGTGCTGACCGACTGCGTGCCCTCCAAGACCCTCATCGCGACCGCCGAGGTCATGACGACCTTCGACTCGTCGTACGAGGAGCTGGGCATCGTCGTCGCCGACGACACCCCGCCCCTGGAGCAGGCCGCGCGTGTCGTCGGCGTGGACCTCGGCAAGGTGAACCGGCGCGTCAAGCGCCTCGCGCTGGCCCAGTCGCACGACATCACCGCCTCCGTCACCCGGGCCGGCGCCCGCGTCGTACGGGGCCGCGGCAAGCTCGGCGGCCCGCAGGGCATCGACGGCACGCGCGACGTCATCGTCACCGCGGCCGACGGCACCGAGACGATCCTGACGGCCGACGCCGTGCTGATCGCGACCGGCGGCCACCCCCGCGAGATCCCCGACGCGATGCCCGACGGCGAGCGCATCCTGAACTGGACCCAGGTCTACGACCTGGACGAGCTCCCCGAGGAGCTCATCGTGGTCGGCTCGGGCGTCACCGGCGCCGAGTTCGCCGGCGCGTACCAGGCCCTCGGCTCCCGGGTGACCCTGGTCTCCTCCCGCGACCGCGTGCTGCCGGGCGAGGACCCGGACGCGGCCGCCGTCCTGGAGGACGTCTTCCGCCGCCGCGGCATGAACGTCATCGGCCGCTCCCGCGCCGAGTCCGCCAAGCGCGTCGGCGACCGCGTCGAGGTCACCCTCTCCGACGGCCGGGTCATCAGCGGCACGCACTGCCTGATGGCGGTCGGCGCGATCCCGAACACCGGGAACATGAACCTGGAGGAGTCCGGGGTCCGGCTCAAGGACTCCGGGCACATCTGGACCGACAAGGTCTCCCGCACGTCCGCGCCGGGCGTGTACGCGGCCGGCGACGTGACCGGCATCTTCGCGCTGGCCTCCGTCGCCGCCATGCAGGGCCGCATCGCGATGTACCACTTCCTCGGCGACGCGGTGGCCCCGCTGAACCTCAAGACGGTCTCGTCGAACGTGTTCACCGACCCGGAGATCGCCACTGTCGGTTACACGCAGGCCGATGTGGACGCCGGCAAGATCGACGCCCGTGTCGTGAAGCTGCCGCTGCTGCGCAACCCGCGCGCCAAGATGCAGGGCATCCGGGACGGTTTCGTGAAGCTGTTCTGCCGTCCCGGCACCGGGATCGTCGTGGGCGGCGTCGTCGTGTCGCCGCGCGCCAGCGAGCTGATCCACCCCATCTCGATCGCCGTCGACAACAACCTGACCGTCGAGCAGATCGCAAACGCGTTCACGGTGTACCCCTCGCTGTCGGGTTCGATCGCCGAGGTGGCGCGCCAGCTGCACACGCGGAAGGCCGCCGGCGAGGCGTAGCGGAGGCAACCGCCCCACGTCACAAGGGGACTTGGGGCGGCCCGCCGGAACGTGGAGTGACGTTCACTCAGTCGCCCCGCCGCGTATACCACTTGTCGCCCAGTCTTATGGACAACTTCGGTATTCCGGCGCAAGGAGCTGAAACAAGACGGTCGTTGGGGTTACTGTCAGTTTCGTGTTCGCTGCAGAACGTCGCCAATTGATTCTCGAAATGGTGCGGGCCAACGGAGCGGTATCGCTCCGGGAGCTCGCCCGCGTCGTCCAGACCTCCGAAGTGACCGTACGGCGGGACGTGCGGGCGCTGGAGGCAGAAGGACTCCTCGACCGCCGACACGGCGGTGCGGTTTTGCCGGGCGGTTTCACGCGGGAGTCCGGGTTTCCGCAAAAGTCACATCTCGCGACGGCGGAAAAGACCGCCATTGCCGACGTTGCGGCCGGCCTCGTGGAAGAGGGCGAGGCCGTCGTCGTCGGCGCGGGCACCACGACCCAGGAGCTGGCCCGCCGGCTCGCCCGGGTGCCCGGACTGACCGTCGTCACCAACTCGCTGCTCGTCGCGCAGGCCCTGGCCCACGCGAACCGGGTGGAGGTGGTCATGACCGGCGGGACCCTGCGGGGGTCCAACTACGCGCTGGTCGGCAGCGGTGCCGAGCAGTCCCTCCAGGGGCTGCGGGTCTCGCGGGCCTTCCTCTCCGGGAGCGGTCTGACCGCCGAGCGCGGACTGTCCACGTCCAACATGCTCAGCGCGAGCGTGGACCGGGCGCTGGTGCAGGCCGCGGCGGAGGTGGTGGTGCTGGCCGACCACACGAAGCTCGGCACCGACACCATGTTCCAGACGGTGCCGACGGACGTGATGACGCGGCTGGTCACCGACGAGCCGCCGCCGCACGACGACCGGGCGGCGACGGAACTCCAGGCGCTCGCCGACCAGGGAGTGCAGATCACCGTGGCCGGGGCCGTGGCCTCCGGCGGCGACGGAATGGTCGGGCGCCGCCCGCGCCGGGATTCCCCCCTCCCGGTCCAGCGCCGCGGCGGGCCGACGGCCGCGCTGCGGAGCGCACCCCCTGCCCTGCTGGACCAGCAGACGAGCGAGCGCGGCCGGGTGGCCGACATGAGGCGCCGCTAGCCACGCCCCCCCGGGGGCTGGGTCCCCCCCGGCGGGGGCCGGGGGAGGGCGTGGGGGAGCGTGCGGGGGCCGGTCCCCGGACGTGGCGGCGCGCATGCCGGCGCCCCGCAGCCGTGAGGCCCGGCACCCACCCACCCGTTGGGGGGGGGGCGCGCGGAGGTGGTCGGCGGGGAAGAGTCAGGAAAAAAAAAAAAGAGAGCCAGCCCCAGAAAAAAGTTCTAT
>NZ_JBHYVA010000514.1:0-6234 GCF_042750055.1 Streptomyces sp. NPDC059456 | reverse complement strand
TGGTGATGACGGGCACCGTCCCGCTGTGCGTCCTGCTGGCCGCCCTGGCCTCGCCGGTCATCGGGCTCGTGTACGGGGACCGCTGGCTGCCGGCGGCAGCCGCGCTGCCCTGGCTGATGGCGCTGGGGCTGGTACGGATCGGCTGTGAACTGGCCTACGACTGCCTGGTGGCCATCGGCCGGCGCCGCTCCCTGATCGGTGTCCAGGGGCTCTGGCTCGCCGTCCTGATCCCCGCCCTGGTGATCGGTGCGGGGGCCGGCGGGATCGTGGGGGTGGCCCAGGGGCACGTCCTGGTGGCCTGCCTCGTCGTGGTGCCCGTGTTCCTCGTCGCACTGCATCGCGGCGGCGTCGGCCTGGGGACCGTGGCACGGGCCTGTGCCTGGCCCTTCCTCGGCGGCGCCGTGATGGCCGTCGTGGTCCTCGGGCTGGAACGGCTCCTCGGTGACGGGGTCCTCGCGCTCCTCGCGACCGGGGCCGCCGGAACCCTCTGCTACGTCCTGTGCGTCCTGCCCGGCCTCGGCTTCCTGCGCGGCTCCCCGCGGGCAGGGGGGTAGGCCCGGTGGCACGCGACCGAAGGCGCCTGAGGGCCTGGCTGCTGGCCGGGCTCGTCCTGGCCGTCGTCCTGGCCCTGTACGAGGCCGACCGGACCGGCGTGGGCGAGCCGTCGGCCGGGCCGTGCCCGGACAGCGCCCTGCAGTGCCCCGAGCCCGGCCACGGCTCCGGACCGCAGCCCTCGTCTTCGTCCCCGTCCTCCGCGGACCCGTCCGCCCCGGGCGGCCCGGGCCCCTCCGGGAGCCCGGCGTCCCCCTCCGCCTCCGTCTCCCCCTCGTCCCCGCCCGCGCCGGGAGCCGGCGGGGCGTCCCCCACGGGCCCCTGCCCCTCGCCGGGTGCCTGCGGGTTCCCCGACGCCCGCACGACCGGCCCGCGGATCGCGCTGGAGCGGCACGACACGGGCGACATGTCCGTGAAGACCGACGGCACGGTCATCAGGGGCTGGGACATCCACGGTTCCCTCGACGTCTACGCCAACGACGTCACGGTCATCGACAGCCGGATCACGTCCGCGAACTGGTGGGGGATCAACCTGCGCCCCGGCTACAGCGGCCTGCGCGTACTGCACACCACCATCACCGCCGTACCGGGCAAGGGCCCCGACAACGGAGGCGTCGACTACGCGGTCTCCAACATGGGCGGCAGCTCGGTCGAGGTCGGCTGGTGCGACGTCTCCGTGTTCGGCAACGCCCTGTCGATGGGCCAGGGCGACCTGCACGACAACTACGTCCACGACATCGTCGCCTTCCGCAACCAGGGCGGCGAATGGCAGCACACCGACGCCGTCATCAGCGGCGGCGGCAACAAGGGCCGGCTGACCGTCCGCCACAACACCCTGCTCAACCCCGTCCCCGTGGACCGGGGCGCCAGCGCGGCCATCGGACTCTTCGCGGACACGGGCAGCGTCTCCTCCGTGGTCGTGGACGGCAACTGGCTGGCCGGCGGGGCGTACGCCCTCTACGGCGGCGGGCCCGGCGCCACCGGCATCCAGGTCACGGACAACGTGTTCTCCACCGAGTACCACGTCAACGGCGGCGCCTACGGGCACGTCACCGCCTGGAACGAGGGCGGCGCGGGGAACGTGTGGCGGGGCAACCGCACGGCCGACGGCCGGCCCGTGGCCCCCGCCCCCGCCTCCTGAACAGCCCGCCCCCTGACGACCGGACCGAAAGGACATCATGCGCCGCATCGCCCGGGCCCCCTGGGAACTGCTCAAGCGGGCCTTCGGCTGGCTGGTGCTCTTCGAGGCCAGGAACAAGGTCCTGCTCGCGCCCTCGGCCGTGCGGCTGCGCCGCTTCGAGGACGCGGAAACCACGCGGCTCGCCGCCGTCCTGGGCAGTCCGCCGGCCGCCCTGGTGGCCACCGTGATCGCCACCCACCGGCGCCCGGACGCACTGCGCGCGGCGGTCCGCTCCGCCCTGGAGCAGACGGTGGCCGATCAGGTGGTCATCGTCGTCGACGACGGCGCGGGACTTCCCGAACTCCCGTCGGATCCACGGCTGTTCGCCGTGTCGCTGGCCCGCAACACGGCCACGGCGGGGGTCGTGCGCAACGTGGGCCTGCGGCTGACCCGTTCGCGGTACGCGGCGTTCCTGGACGACGACAACCTGTGGGAGCCCGACCACTTGGAGCGGGCCCTCGCGGTGCTGGAGGCACCCGGCGGGCCCGATGCCGTGTACACGGCGCTGCGCCGGGTGCTCCCCGACGGCTCCGAACGGGACGTGCTGTCGGTGCCGTTCGACCGCCGCCGGGCCGCGCACGAGGCCTTCCTCGACACCAACGCCTTCGTGGCCCGCCGCACCCGGTCCCTGTACTTCAGCCGGCTGCGGCGCACCCCCGAGGTGCTGCCGCGGGAGGACTGGGAGCTCGTACGCCGCTACGCCCGCCGCCACGAGGTGCGTCACGTGCCCCGCGCCACGGTCCGCTACCTGGTCAACCCGGAGAGCTTCTACACCGCCTGGGACGGTCCGGCGCCCTCCGGGTGACGGGTGGCCGGGCCGCTTCGGTCAGGGCCCGGGCGTGGCCCGCAGCGCGGACGGGCTGGCCAGGGCCCGCGCGGCCGCCAGGCTCGCCGGGCGGCCGAGCACCGCCCGTGAGGTCTCGCGCAGCAGTACGGCCCCGCGGAAGGCGGCGGTGGCCGCCGCCCCGTGCCGACGGCCGTAGAGCCGTACCCGGTTGAGGGTCAGCAGCGTCCACAGGCGGGGTGAGACCTGCGAGTCGCCGCCGAGGTGGACGGCCGAGGCGGCGGGTTCGAGACGGGTCGCGAAGCCGCGGTCCCGGGCCCGCAGGCAGTACTCGGTCTCCTCCGAGTAGAGGAAGAAGGACTCGTCCCAGGTCCCGCAGTCGTCCAGGCAGTCCCGGGAGAGGGCCATGAGGGCGCCGGTCGCCCAGTCGGCGACGGTCGCCCGCGCGTACGCGGCCGGGTCGGTGACCAGCTCGCTCCACCGCGGGAAGCGACCGGCCCGCCGGTTGCCGATCACCGCCTCGCCCAGGGCCCGCGTCACCCGCGATTCGCGGCGCAGCGAGTGCTGGAGGGCGCCGTCCTCCTCGTACAGCAGCGGGACGCTGATCCCGACCCGGCGGCCGCCGGCCAGGGGGGCGTCGAGCGCGTCGACGAGGAGTGCGGCGCAGCCGCGCCGCATCCGGATGTCCGGGTTGCACACGAGCGCGGCGCGGAAGCCGTTCTCCCACGTGGCGGCGGCTTCCAGGGCGGCGTTCACCCCGGCCGCGTACCCCGCGTTGCGGCCGGTCTGGACGACGGTCGCATCGGGGGCCAGCGAGCGGAGCAGGTCGACGGTGTCGTCGGCGGAGTCGTTGTCGGCGACGACCAGGCGCCAGTCGAGCCCCGCCATGCCCTCGGGCAGGGAGGCGAGGAACTCGGGCAGCACCCGGGCACTGTTCCAGGTGACGACGACGACGGCTACGGGACCGGCTGCGCCGGTTCGGGCCGGCGGGGCCGGGTGGCGGCGGGAGGACATGGGGACTCCACGGTTCGGGGCTTCGGCGCGCTGCGCCGGATGAAGCCGAGGTAACTGCCTCCGGCGGCGATCGTCAGGAAGAACATCCCGGCGAACATCGGGAAGCTGAGGGCGTCGAAGGTGGCGCTGCTGACGAGGGCGACGAGGGCCGAGGCGAAGAACGCCTGGCCGAGTTCCCGGTCGGATTCGCCGGCGGCGAGGCGGCGGATGGCACCGCCCTGGTGGATTCCGGTGAAGAACAGCGCCAGGAGGGCGAGCAGGCCGAACAGGCCCATCTCCGCCAGGGTGAGCATGTACTGGTTGTCGGTGAAGAAGTAGAGGTCGGGGGTGAAGGTCCCCAGTCCGCGCCCGAACAGCGGGCGCTCCTCCAGGTAGGGGACGATCGCGCTGTACTTGACGGTGCGGGCCTGGGTGCTGCTGTCGGAGTTCGACAGGAAGGACCCGAACAGGGTGGTGATGGTGCCGATCAGGCCGGGCACCAGGACCTTGAAGCAGGCCACCGAGCCCAGCAGCAGGCCGATGGCGGTCCAGCGCCGCTGCGGCTTCCAGCGCGGCACCATCACGAGGACCACGATGAGCGCCCCGATGATGGAGGTCCGCGACACGGTCAGCGGCAGGGCGCCTCCCATCAGGACCACGGGCCCCCAGCGCCGCCACCGGCTGAGGTGGCTGCGGACGGGGTCGAAGGCCTGCTGGACTGCGAAGGGCAGCAGCAGGGCGAGCATGCCGCCGAACTCCAGTGGCTGGGCCGTGGTGGAGCGCGGCCGGGTGAACGCCCCGCGGTCGAGGGTGGTGATCTGCGCGACGCTGGAGTGGAGTCCGGGGATGCTGATGTGTTCGGCGATGTTCGTCGCGGTGAAGAAGTCGTAGTAGCCGATGGCGGCCACCACCGAGGCCATCACCACGGCCCGCCGCAGCAGGACGTCGAGGCGGGCCCGGTCCTGGATGCCGGCCGAGACCAGCACCACGATCGAGACCCAGACGAGCAGTCCGATCAGGCCCCGGTCCGCGCCGAGCACCTCCTTGTGGGTGCTGCTGCGGGTGGCGTCGGCGAGGTACGAGGCCAGGACCGAGACGGCGAGCAGCCACGTCACGACGCGCGGCAGCCGGGTGCCCGGGGCCGCGCGGATCCGGCCGGTGAGCCAGGTCGCCAGGTACCAGAACAGTCCGAGGAGGGCGAACACGTTGGCGGGGGTGCCCACGCCGCCCATGCCGGGCAGGGTCAGGTTCGACGGGATG
This sequence comes from Streptomyces sp. NPDC059456, assembly GCF_042750055.1. Taxonomy (NCBI): domain Bacteria; kingdom Bacillati; phylum Actinomycetota; class Actinomycetes; order Kitasatosporales; family Streptomycetaceae; genus Streptomyces; species Streptomyces sp. NPDC059456. The sequence continues at coordinate 1,465 of NZ_JBHYVA010000514.1, read as the reverse complement.
AAGAAGGCGAGGCCGAGGTAGCCGCTGAGCAGCGCGGCGGCGTCCGGTGCCCGGCCGGGCAGCCTCCTGCGGGCGCGCGCCTGTGCGCCGGCCAGGGCGGCGGCCTCGCGCCGGCGCCGGCGGGCGACGAGCAGGGTCTCCGTGACGAAGGAGAGCGTGAAGCCGGCGGTCACGCCCGCGATGACGACGCCCAGCACCTGCTGGTAGCGGCTCTTGAGCTGGGGCACCGGGGTCTGCGGGAGCACCACGGGCGCCGTCTGCACGAAGTACGCGGGCTGTACCTTGGCCGCCGCCTGGAGCGCGTTGAGCTGTTCGCCGGCGAACGTGGTCAGGGTGCTGGTCTCCTGGAGGACCTTCGCCCGGTCGGTGCCCGTGACGGTCAGGGTGAGCATGGGCCCCGAGGTGTTCGCGGCGAAGCCGACCGTGTAGGGGTCGGTCACGCCGAGGCCCTGCAGGTCGCGTGCCGCGTCGGCGCCGGAGAGGGTCCTGATCAGCACGTCGGCGGTCACGACCAGTGAACCGCCCGCGTTGGAGATGGGGTTGCCGAAGGCGGGGGCCAGTTCGGCCACCGCGGTGGAGTCGAGCAGGGCCACCGAGCTCTGCGACTGGTACGCCACGGGCACCGACCGGTACAGGTGCAGGCCCGCGAGGAGTCCGATCACCGTCAGGGGCACCATCACGTACCAGCGGCGCCGGAGCACGGCCGCGATCTCACCGATGCTCACGAACGCCCCCTCGTGACTGCCGGAACCGATGGCGGGCCGCCCCGCGTCCTGGAAAGATCGCACGCGACGGAAGGAATGCTGTGTCGCCTGGTGAGTTGTTCCGTACGCTTCGCCGCCGCTGGTACGTCCTGCTCCTGGTGGCGGTACTCGCGGCCGCCGGGGCGCTGCAGGTGCTCCGCCCCGAACAGACCTATGTGAGCACGGCGATCGTGGTGCTCAAGCCGCCGGTGACCGGCAGCCAGCCCAACCAGCTCGCCAATCTCCAGCCGCCGCTCGCCGCGGTGTCCTACGCGGCGGTCCAGCAGCTGGAATCGCCCGCCGGTGCCGCCGAGTTGAGCGCCGCGGGGGTGACCGGCACCTACCGGCTGATCCCGCGCAACAGCGGTACGAGCGTCACCCCCCGCTATCTGATCCCCTCGCTCCAGGTGCAGGCGGAGCACGCGGAGCCCGCCGCGGCCAACCTGGCCGTGCTGAAGGTCGTCGAGGCCTATACGAAGCGCCTCGCGGCGATGCAGGCCGAGCAGCAGATCCCGGAGCGGGCACGGATGAGCGTGACCCTGCTGGTGCCGCCGACCGCGGTGGCGCAGACGGGGACCAAGAGCCGCGCGCTGGCCGGGACGGCGCTGCTCGCCGGGGTGTGCGGCGTGGCCGCGGCCCTGTGGACCGATCAGCTGGTGACGCGCCGGTCCGCAGGAGGGTGCCGGGGCCGGGAGCAGGATGCCCGCGGCCGTGGCCGCGGG
>NZ_JBHYVA010000513.1:0-6238 GCF_042750055.1 Streptomyces sp. NPDC059456 | reverse complement strand
GGGGTGAGCGGGTCACCCCACCGGCGCACCGCGGGGCGGATCAGCCGCGGCCCGGGCTGCCCTTGCCGCCCTCGCCCTTTCCCTTGCCGTGGTCGTCGCGGCGGTTGTGCAGCGTCACCACGAGCCGGTGGTCCGGGGTCTGCCCGTCGAGGCGCAGCGGCCCGGTCACCCGGTCGTCCGGCAGTACGTAGCCCTCGGGCACGTCCGTCTCGCGCAGGTAGTACGCCCCCTGCTCCAGGGACTCGAACCGGCAGACGCCCGCCCCGTCGGTGGCGCAGCCCGGCCTGACCATCAGGTCGGGGTTGCTGCCCAGGGTCTGCAGGCCCGCGGCGCCGTTGGTCTCCTGCCAGACCTCGAACACCGCGCCGCGCAGCGGCCGCTTGGTCTTGGCGTCCTTCTTCAGGACCTCCAGCACCCCGCGGTACTCCTGTGGCTCCTTGGTGTTGGTGACGGTCACCGTGGCCCCGGCCGTGGCGTTCGCCTCCGTCAGGACGACCGTGCCGACCGGCTGTACGGGCAGCCGGTAGCCCGTGGGGGCGGCGGTCTCGCGCCAGTGGTAGGTGCCGGGCTCCACGATCCGCTCGCACCGGCCGTCGGCCCCGGTGACACAGGAGTTCCCGACCGGGGTGTCCGGTGCACCGCCGTCCGTCTGGAGGCCGTCGAGCCCGTTGGTCTCGCGCCACAGTTCGAAGACGGCCCCGGCGAGCGGGGTGCCGGCGTCGGCGGCGACCTTGCGGACGGCCACCCTCCCGGTCGGCGGCGGCACCTTCACGTTGTCCACCACGACCCTGGCGCCGGCCGCGGCGTCGTCGGCGGTCAGCGTGAGCGGGAAGACGCGGCGTTCGGGCAGGACGTAGCCGTCGGGGGCCGCCGTCTCGCGCCAGTAGTAGGTGCCGGGCTCCACCCGGCGGGCGCAGACGCCGTCCTCGGGGGTGGTGCAGTCGGCGAGCCTGGTGTCGGCGTCGTCACCCGTGAACTGTGCGTCGGCGGTGCCGTTGGTCTCGTGCCACAGCTCGAAGTGCGCACCGGCGAGCGGTCCGCCGTTCTCGTCGTGCTTGAGGACGGAGACGGATCCGGTGACCGGGACGGGCGGCTCGGCGCAGTCGGGCAGATCGCCGTTGAAGGGGTACGCGTGGAATTCCTGACCGCCGCCCTGGCCCGTGACGCTGGTGTGGATGAGGGTGCCCGTGGTGAAGAAGCGTCCGTTCATGCCGGGCACGGTGACGGTGGTGCGCGAGGCGCGGTCGCCGATGAGCACGGAGCCCTGGAACTGCCCGCTGCCCTGGAGGTGCACGGTCGTGGCGTCCGGGAAGTTCCACAGCAGCCGGGTGCGCAGGGCGTTCCAGGGGCTGTGGGCGTCGTCGATGGCGCCGCTGTAGGTGCTGATGGTGCGGTCGATGCCGAGGACGTTGACGAGGACCGTGGCGTCCTGCGGGATCCGGTCGAAGCGGATGCCGACCGCTCCTCCCCCGTTGCCCGCGATGTTGAAGTCGACGTTGAAGACCTGGAGCCCCGAGGTGCCGTCGCCGGTGAAGACCGTGGTCCCGCCGGCGTTGACGGCCGTTCCGGTGGGCGTACGGGGCTGCTCGCCGACGCGGGCGTAGCACCTGCCGGCCGCGGTGAGCCGGTCCCGCAGGCCGGCGTACGCGGCGACCGCCGCGGTGTCGGGGACCAGCGGGCCGGTGACCCGGCCGGGGCCGGGGGCGGTCCCGGCATGGCGGACCACTCCGCCGTCGGAGATCAGCCGCTCGCCGGCCGCGATGCGGACGTCACCGCCGGTGGCCAGGAAGTCCGAGCCGGGCGGGGGCTGCACGAGGGAGCCCGCGCCGACGATGCCGATGTTGTAGGCCTGGCCCGCCTCGGGGTCCTTGTCCTGGTCGAAGCCGCCGAGGACGACGACCTTGCCCTCGGCCTCGGCGGCGCGCCCGCGGACCTGGAAGTCGCCGCCGACGAACAGGCCGACCGCCTTGTCGTACCCCTTGGCGCCGGTGCCGACCTCGACGCCGGGGAACGGGTCGGGGCAGGTGCCGGGGATGCAGGGGCCGAGGCCGTCGGGCAGCGGGGCGCGCTGGGCGGTCCGTACGACGGGCTCCGGCCCGGGGCGGGCGGCGCCGGAGCCGGCCGCCGCCAGGGCCGCCGGGGCTCCGGCGGCGAGTACGGCGGTGACCACGAGCCCGAGGGTCCGGTTCCTGGCACGGTTCCGGGCACGGTTCCTTGCTGACATGACGCTCCGTCCGTCTTCCTGCGCTGCTGCGCTGCTCGGCCGGGGTCAGCTGAGCGCAGGGCGCGGGACGGCGGACGGACGACACTCCCGGGCGCGCGTGATTGCGGTAGGACAATCACCCGACTGGTGCGCGGGGCGTCAGCTCTTGGCCGAGCCCGCGACCCAGTCCGCCCAGGACATGTTCCAGCCGCCCAGCCCGTTGTTCGGGGCGACCGTCTTGTCCTGCGAGTTCACGACCTCCACCACGTCGCCGACCAGGGTCCGGTCGAAGAACCAGCCGGCGGGGGTGTCCGAGCCGCCGCCCTTGTCGTCGCGCAGCCCCACGCAGCCGTGGCTGGTGTTGGTCGAACCGAAGGTGTCGGGGCTGGCCCAGTAGTTCCCGTGCAGGAAGGTCCCGGAGGTGGTGAGCCGCATGGCGTGCGGGACGTCGGGGATGTCGTACTCGCCGCCGAACCCGACGGTCTGGCCGTTCATCCGGGTCACGTCGAACATCTCCAGCACCACCATCTTCCCGTTGTAGGTGGTGTGCTTGGGCGCTCCGGCGCTGATCGGGAGGGTCTGGACCAGCTTCCCGTCGCGGCGGACCTCCATCGTGTGCGCCTCCGCGTCCACCGTGGACACCTGGGAGCGGCCGACCGTGAAGGTGACGGACTTGTCCTGGATGCCGTACGAGCCGGGGGCTCCCTGTACGTCCCGCAGGTTCATCGTGACGGTGACCTCGGTGCCGGGCTTCCAGTAGTGCCTGGGCCGGAAGTCGAGGCGTTCGTCGCCGAACCAGTGGCCGACGACCTCCACCGGCGGCTTGGAGGTGACGGTGATGGCCCGCTCGACGTCGGCGCGGTTCGCGATGGACCGGTTGAAGTTGAAGGAGACGATCATGCCGGTGCCGACGGTGGAACGGTTCTCGGGCTTGAAGTAGCCGATGAACCGCTCCTCGGGGACGTAGGTGGTGAAGGTGGTGTGCCGGGCCTGGCGCCGGTTGTGGCCGTCGAGCGCGACCGCGTCCACGGTGTACTTGGCGGCGAGCGCGAGCCGGCCGCCCTCCGTGTCGGGGCTCCAGCTGAGGCCGTCGGGGGCGATGGAGCCGGGGACGTGCTCCTCCTGGGCGTCCTCGACCTTGGTGACCACGACCCGTTCGAGGCGGCCCTCGGGCACTCTGACGGTCAGCGGGCCTTCGGCCGGGACCCCCCGGGCGTTGTCCTCGGGGGTGATCCGGATGGCCTCGTCGGGCGACCGGGGTTTCCCGGGGAGCTGGATCTCGACCGGGGAACCGCCGCTCCCGGTGCATCCGGCCAGGCCGCCGAGCAGGGCCGCCCAGACCGCCACGGCGGCGAAGCCCGCCCCTGCCCGCCTCGTCAGAAGTGTCACGATCCCTCCAACGACCGGGCCCCTCCGGGGGAAACGTGAGCGCGCGCGACGTTCCGGGCAGATCTCTACGGGCAGAACAGTGGGAAGGACCAGACGGGGGCGGGCCCAGGCCGGGACGCCGGGGCCGCACTCTCCCCTACCCCCGCCGGTACCCAGGAGCCGTGGAGGCGGGCAGTGTCGAGCGCAGCCGAGCAAGAGGCGGTGGATGCCGCCGTGGAGTCAGCGGAGCCGGTGTCGGTGGAGGCGGTGCCGGTGGAGGGCGTCGAGGGCGTGGCCGTCGTTGCCGTGGACGCGGCCGGGGACGCGGCCGGGGCCGTGAACGCGCTGCGGGGCGGGGTCGCCGCACCGGCCGTCCCGCACGTCAACGGCCGACCGGCCGGGGCGGCGGCGCCGGACCGCGAGCCGGCCTTACGGGCCGTCACGCGTCCGGGGCCCCCGGTCTGGCCGGGGTCCTCGCACCCGCTGGGGGCGCGCTACCGCAGCGGCCCGGACGGGACGGCGGGCACCAACTTCGCGCTGTGGGCGCAGGGCGCCGAGGCCGTGGAGCTGTGCCTGTTCGACGCGGAGGGCGCCGAGACCCGGTGTGCGCTGACCGAGCTGACGCACGAGATCTGGCACGGCTTCCTGCCCGGGGTGCGCCCCGGGCAGCGGTACGGGTTCCGGGTGCACGGCCGCTGGGACCCGTGGACGGGGGCCCGGTTCAATCCGGCGAAACTGCTGCTGGACCCGTACGCACGGGCCGTCGACGGGGACTTCGCGCTGCCGCCGGAGGTGTACGGGCACGTCCGGGACTGGCCGCAGCAGTACATCGCGGACACCGTGCGCGACGACCGCGACTCGGCCCCGTACGTGCCCAAGGGGGTCGTCGTCCACGATGACGACGACTGGGCGGACGACGTCCGGCCGAAGACCCCGTGGGCCGATTCGGTGATCTACGAGCTGCACGTGCGCGGGTTCACGATGCGCCATCCGGGTGTTCCCGAGGAGCTGCGCGGCACCTACGCGGGCCTGGGCCACCCGGCCGCGGTGGAGCACCTGACACGGCTCGGGGTGACGGCGGTCGAACTGCTGCCGGTGCACCAGTTCGCGCACGAGGACCACCTGCTGCGCCGCGGACTGCGCAACTACTGGGGGTACAACTCGATCGGCTACTTCGCCCCGCACGCCGGCTACTCCTCGTCCGGTACGGCCGGGCAGCAGGTCGGCGAGTTCAAGCGGATGGTGAAGGCCCTGCACGCGGCCGGGATCGAGGTCATCCTCGACGTGGTCTACAACCACACCGCGGAGGCGGGCGAGCTGGGCCCGACGCTCTCGCTGCGCGGCGTCGACAACCGCGGCTACTACCGGCTCCAGTCCGACCAGCGCCGGTACGCCGACTACACGGGCTGCGGGAACACCCTGCACGCGGGGCGCCCGCACGTGCTGCGCCTGATCACGGACTCGCTGCGCTACTGGGTGACCGAGATGGGGGTGGACGGCTTCCGCTTCGACCTGGCGGCGGCGCTGGCCCGCTCGATGCACGACGTGGACATGCTGTCGCCGTTCCTCGCGGTGATCGCCCAGGATCCGGTGCTGCGCCGGGTCAAGCTGATCGCCGAGCCCTGGGACGTGGGCTCGGGCGGCTACCAGGTGGGCGCGTTCCCCCCGCTGTGGACGGAGTGGAACGACCGCTACCGGGATGCCGTACGGGACTTCTGGCGGGGCGCGCTGCCCGACGTACGGGACCTCGGGTACCGGCTGTCGGGCTCCAGCGACCTGTACGCGTGGGGCGGCCGGCGGCCGTACGCGTCGGTGAACTTCGTGACGGCGCACGACGGTTTCACCCTGCGCGACCTGGTCTCGTACGAGCACAAGCACAACGACGCCAACGGTGAGGCCGGCCGCGACGGGACCAATGACAACCGCTCGTGGAACTGCGGCGTGGAGGGGGACCCGCCGCAGGGCGCGGACCCGCGGATCGGGGTGCTGCGGCGGCGGCAGCTGCGCAACCTGCTGACCACGCTGCTGCTGTCCACGGGGGTGCCGATGCTGGTCGCGGGTGACGAGTTCGGCCGCACGCAGGGCGGCAACAACAACGCGTACTGCCAGGACAACGAGACGGGCTGGGTGGACTGGTCGCTGCTGGAGGACCCGGCGTGGGCGGAGCTGTTCGCGCTGGCCGCGCGGCTGGTGGCGCTGCGCCAGGAGCATCCGGTGCTGCGCCGCAGGGCGTTCTTCTCGGGGCGGCCCCAGGGCGCGGACGGGCTGCGGGACCTGGCCTGGTTCACCCCGGCGGGCACGGAGATGACGGAGCGGGACTGGTACGCGCCGGCCGCCGCGCTCGGGATGTACCTGTCGGGGCGGGACATCCCGGGCCGCGACGAGCGGGGGCGGCAGGTGAGCGACGACAGCTTCCTGATGCTGCTGCACGCCGGGGACCGGCCGGTGGCGTGGGTGCTGCCGGACGCGCCGTGGGCCGCGGGGTACGAACTGGTGCTGGACACCGCGCGGGAGGACCAGGCCGCGCCTCCCGGCACCCGGCACCGGGGCGGGGAGACGCTGACGGTGCCGGCCCGGTCGGTGCTGCTGCTGCGGGTGACGGGCTGAGGGCCCGGGGCCGGGGCCGGGGCCGGAATCCCCCGGGCCGGGAGCCCGGGCCGGGCCGGG
>NZ_JBHYVA010000512.1:0-6238 GCF_042750055.1 Streptomyces sp. NPDC059456 | reverse complement strand
GCGGGGGCCGCGTGGTGGGTGGGCGTGGGCGTCCTCGTCGTCGAACGCCTCTCGGACGCCCGCCGCAACGGCCACCCCGTACTCGCGGTGATCCGGAGCTCCGCCGTCAACCAGGACGGCGCGTCGAACGGCATGACCGCACCCAACGGCCCCTCCCAGCAGCGCGTGATCCAGAGCGCCCTGGAGAAGGCCGGCCTGACCACGGCGGACGTCGACGTGGTCGAGGCGCACGGTACGGGCACCAAGCTCGGCGACCCGATCGAGGCGCAGGCCGTCCTCGCCACGTACGGGCAGGGCCGCGACGAGGACAAGCCGCTGTGGCTCGGCTCCCTGAAGTCGAACATCGCGCACACGCAGGCCGCGGCCGGCGTCGCCGCCGTCATCAAGATGGTGCAGGCGCTGCGCCACGGCCTGATGCCGAAGACCCTGCACGTCGACGAGCCCACCCCGCACGTCGACTGGTCGGAGGGCAACGTCAAGCTGCTCACCGAAGCCGTCGAGTGGCCGGCGGGCGACCGTCTGCGCCGCGCGGGCATCTCCTCGTTCGGCCTCAGCGGGACGAACGCCCACGTCATCCTGGAAGAGGCCCCGACGGCCCCGGAAGCGGGTACGGACGAGGCTCCGCGCGAGCTGCCCGCCGTACCGGTGGTGCTGTCGGCCCGTTCCCCCGAGGCCCTGGCCGGCCAGGCGGAGCGCCTGCGTGCGCACGTCGGCGACCACGCGGACCTCTCGCTGACCGACCTCGCCTTCTCGACCGCGACCTCGCGCACTCCGCACGAGCACCGGGCCGCGGTCGTCGCCGAGACCCGTGAGGAACTCCTCGCCGGGCTGGCGGCGCTGGCCGAAGGCTCGACGGCGGGTGTGGTGCAGGGCCAGGTGCGGGAGGGCAAGTCGGCCTTCCTGTTCACGGGCCAGGGTGCGCAGCGCCTGGGCATGGGGCGTGAACTGCACGCCGCGTTCCCGGTGTTCGCGCAGGCTCTGGACGCGGTTGTCGCGGCCCTGGACACCCACCTGGACAGGCCGCTGTACGAGGTGATGTGGGGTGAGTCTGCCGAGGACGAGGCGCTGCTGAACAGCACCGCGTTCACGCAGCCCGCGCTGTTCGCGATCGAGACCGCGTTGTTCCGGCTGGTGGAGTCGTGGGGGGTGCGTGCCGACTTCCTGGCGGGTCACTCGATCGGTGAGATCACCGCGGCCCACGCCGCCGGGGTGCTGTCCCTGGAGGACGCGGCCCGGCTGGTCACCGCTCGTGGCCGGCTGATGCAGGCGTTGCCTGCGGGTGGGGCGATGGCGGCGATCGAGGCGACGGAGGAGGAGATCCTCCCGCACTTGACCGACTCCGTCGGGATCGCGGCGATCAACAGCCCGCGCTCCATCGTGGTCTCCGGTGCCGAGGACGCCGTCGAAGCGATCCGGGCCGCGTTCACCGAGCTGGGCCGCAAGTCGACCCGGCTGCGGGTCTCGCACGCCTTCCACTCCCCGCTGATGGACCCGGCGCTCGCCGAGTTCCGGGCCGTCGCCGAATCCGTGACGTACCAGCCCGCTGCCATCCCGGTCGTCTCGGGCGTGTACGGCGAGATCAGCGAGGACTGGGGTACCCCGGAGTACTGGACCCGCCACCTGCGCGAAGCCGTCCGCTTCTCCGACACCGTCCAGCACCTCGCCGCCAAGGGCGTCACCCGGTTCCTGGAACTCGGCCCCGACGCCGTCCTGACCGCCCTCACCCGCACCACCCTCGACACCGACGCCGACACCGACGCCCCGGTGGTCGAGCCGGTGCTGCGCAAGAACCGTCCCGAGGCACCGACCCTCCTGGCCGCCCTCGCACAGCTCCACACCACCGGTACGCCGATCGACTGGGCGGCCTTCTACCGGGCCGCCGAGGACCGCTGGTCCGATCTGCCGACGTACGCCTTCCAGCACCAGCGGTACTGGCTGGAGGGCGCCGCGGCCGGGGGCGGTGCCGGACTCGGCTCCGCCGGTCTCGAATCCGTCGGGCACCCGCTGCTCAGCGCCGCGATCGCCGCCGCCGACTCCGGTGAAGTCGTCCTGACCGGGCGCCTGTCGGTCGACACCCAGCCCTGGCTGGCCGACCACGACGTCCTCGGTTCGATCCTGCTGCCGGGCACCGGTTTCGTGGAGCTGGCCGTCCGGGCCGGTGACCAGGTCGGCTGCGACCGGATCGAGGAACTGCTGCTCGAAGCACCGCTGATCGTGCCCGCCCGCGGTGGCGTGGCCCTCCAGGTGCGGGTCGGTACCCCGGACGCCTCCGGCGCCCGGTCGGTGTCCGTCCACTCCCGAGGCTCGGCCGCGGACGCCCCGTGGACCCGCCACGCCCACGGCACGGTGGTCCCGGGTGCGCCGGCCCCGGCGTTCGACCTGTCCCAGTGGCCGCCGGCCGGTGCGACCGCCCTCGACGTCGACGGCGCGTACGACCGGCTGCTGGAGCGCGGGTACGCGTACGGCCCGGTGTTCCAGGGCCTGAAGGCCGCCTGGGTCCGCGGCGACGACGTGTTCGCCGAGGTGGCGCTGCCCGAGTCGGCGCACGCCGACGCCGCGCAGTTCGGTCTGCACCCGGCCCTCCTCGACGCCGCGATGCACGCGGACCTGCTCGGCGGCAACGGCGCCGCCGAGGGGGCGACGCTGCTTCCGTTCTCCTGGAACGGGGTCACCCTGCACGCGGCCGGTACGTCCGTGCTGCGGGTGCACATCCGCCGCGTGCGCGGCGACGAGGTGTCGGAGATCATGGTCGCCGACGAGACGGGTGCGCCCGTGGCGACCGTGGAGTCGCTGGTGTCGCGCCCGGTCTCCGAAGCCCAGCTGGCCGCCGCCTCCGGTGGCGCCGGCGCCGCCCTGCACCGCGTCGAGTGGCTGCGTACGGCTCCGGGCGGAGCCGGAGCGGCCGAAGCGGCCGTGTGGTTCGCCCCCGTCCCGGCCGGCGAGGACGCCGCGGCCCGGGTGCGTGCGGTGGTGCCCGAGGTGCTCGCGAAGGTCCAGGGCCGGCTGGCCGATCCGGAGTCCGGGTCCGCCCGCCTCGCCGTGGTCACCCGCGGCGGTGTCGCCGTCCTGGCCGGCGAGGACGCCGATCCGGCGCAGGCCGCCGTATGGGGTCTGGTCCGGGCTGCCGAGGCCGAGAACCCCGGCCGGTTCGTCCTGGTCGACGTGGCCGCCGGAACCCGCGACGCGGGCGCCGACGTGGCCGCCGCGCTGGCCACCGGCGAGTCCGAGACGGCCGTGCGCTCCGGCGAGGTGCGCATCCCGCGCCTGACCCGGATCGCCTCCCCCGCCTCCGTCTCCCCGTGGGGCACGACCGGCACCGTGCTGATCACCGGCGGTACCAGCGGCCTCGGCGCGCTGGTGGCCCGCCACCTGGTCGCCGAGCACGGGGTGCGGCAGCTGCTGCTGACCAGCCGCCGCGGCCCGGACGCGCCGGGCGCCGCGGCGATCGTCGCCGAGCTCGCGGAGCTGGGCGCGCACGCCTCCGTGGCGGCCTGCGACGTGACGGACCGGGAGTCGCTCGCCGGCGTCCTGGCCGGCATCGACGCGGACCACCCGCTGAGCGGGGTCGTGCACGCGGCCGCCGTCGCGGGCGGCGGGCTCGTCGGTTCGCTGACCGCCGAGGGCGTGGAGTCCGTACTGCGGCCGAAGAGCGACGGCGCGTGGAACCTGCACGAGCTGACCCGTGACGCCGGACTCTCGGCGTTCGTCCTGTTCTCCTCCGCGGGAGGCTCCGTCCTGGCCGCCGGCCAGGCCGACTACGCGGCGGCCAACTCCTTCCTGGACGGCCTCGCCACGCACCGCCGGGCCTGCGGCCTGCCGGCCACGGCACCCGCGTTCGGCATGTGGGGCATCAGCACCGGTCTCGGCGGTGACCTCACCGACGCCGACCTGGAGCGGATGAAGCGGCTGGGCCTGCCGGCGCTGACCGTCGCGGAGGGGCTCGCCCTCTTCGACGCGGCCGTCGCCGGCGAGGACGCGGTGGTGCTGCCGCTGAAGACCGACGCCGCGGCGCTCGCCGCCCGTGGCGAGGACCTGCCCGCGCTGCTGCGCGGCAAGGTGCGCGGCCCGGTCCGCCGGACCGTGCAGGCGCAGGGCTCCGAAACCTCCGAGCTGGAGCGCCGCCTCGCCGGGGCTTCCGCCCAGGAGCGCGACCGGATCGTCCTCGAACTCGTCCGCACCCAGGTGGCGTCGGTGCTCGGCCACCCGTCGCCGGACGCGATCGGACCGGAGACCGCCTTCCGCGAGCAGGGCTTCGACTCCCTGGCCGCCGTCGAACTGCGCAACCTGCTCCAGGCGGCGACCGGTCTGCGGCTGCCGGCCACGCTGGTCTTCGACTACCCCAACTCCCGGGCGGTCGCGGGCTTCGTGGTGGACAAGCTGTCGGCGACGACCGCCCAGGCGGCCCCGGCCGCGGCCGCCGCGCCGCGCGCCACGACCCCCTCCGATTCGGACCCGATCGCCATCGTGTCGATCAGCTGCCGCTTCCCGGGCGGCGTGCGGTCCGCGGAGGACCTGTGGCAGCTGGTCGCGGAGGGCAGGGACGCCGTCGGGGCGTTCCCGGCCGACCGCGGCTGGGACGCGGACGCCATCTACGACCCCGAGCCCGGCACGCCCGGCAAGACGTACGCCAAGGACGGCGGCTTCCTGTACGACGCCGCCGAGTTCGACGCGGAGTTCTTCGGGATCATGCCGCGCGAGGCGCTCGCGATGGACCCGCAGCAGCGCCTGCTGCTGGAGGCCGCGTGGGAGACGTTCGAGCGGGCCGGAATCGACCCGCAGACGCTGCGCGGCAGCCGGACCGGCGTGTACGCGGGCATCATGTACCACGAGTACGGCAGCCGGCTCACCGATGTCCCCGAGGACCTCGCGGGATACCTGGGCAACGGCAGCGCGGGCTCCATCGCCTCGGGCCGCGTCGCGTACACCCTCGGCCTGGAGGGCCCGGCCGTCACGGTCGACACCGCGTGCTCCTCGTCCCTGGTCAGCCTGCACATGGCCTGCCAGGCGCTGCGCTCCGGTGAGATCACGATGGCGCTGGCCGGCGGTGTGACCGTCATGCCGACGCCGGACCTGTTCGTCGACTTCAGCCAGCAGCGCGGACTCGCCGCCGACGGCCGCTCCAAGGCCTTCGCCGGGGCCGCCGACGGTACCGGCTGGGCGGAGGGCATCGGTCTGCTGCTCGTCGAGCGGCTCTCCGACGCGGAGCGGCTCGGCCACCCGGTGCTCGCCGTGATCCGGGGCAGCGCCATCAACCAGGACGGCGCGTCCAACGGCCTCACCGCCCCCAACGGGCCGTCCCAGCAGCGGGTCATCCAGCAGGCGCTGGCCGCGGCCGGGCTCACGACGGCCGATGTGGACGCCGTCGAGGGCCACGGCACGGGCACCCGCCTCGGGGACCCGATCGAAGCCCAGGCGCTGCTCGCCACGTACGGGCAGGGCCGCGACGAGGACAAGCCGCTGTGGCTGGGCTCCATCAAGTCGAACATCGGGCACGCCCAGGCGGCGGCCGGTGTCAGCGGTGTGATCAAGATGGTGGAGGCGCTGCGCCACGGGGTGCTGCCGAAGACGCTGCACGTGGACGAGCCGTCGCCGCAGGTCGACTGGACCGAGGGCAACGTACGGCTGCTGACCGAGCCGGTCGAGTGGCCGGCGGGCGGGCGCCCGCGCCGTGCGGGTGTCTCCTCGTTCGGCCTGAGCGGTACGAACGCCCACGTCATCCTCGAAGAGGCACCGCGGACGCAGCGGGCGCCGCAGGCGCCGGAGCGTACGCAGGAGCCCGCGCCGGCGGCGGCCACCCCGTCCGCCGGGACGACCGCTCCGGCCGCTCCGGTCGCGCTGACCGTGTCCGCGAAGAACGCCAAGGGGCTGCCGCGGCAGGCCGAGGCGCTGCGCGCGCACCTGGAGGCCCACCCGGAGCAGTCCCTGGCCGACGTCGGCCACGCGCTGGTGGCGTCCCGGGCGGCGCTGGACCACCGTGCGGTCGTCCTCGCCGACGACCGTGCGGCGGCGATCCGCGAGCTGGCGAAGCTGGCCGCGGGGACGGAGTCCGCGGACGTCGTCACCGGCGGCCGCGTGGACGGGGCCACCGCGTTCCTGTTCACCGGCCAGGGTGCGCAGCGCCTGGGCATGGGGCGTGAACTGCACGCCGCGTTCCCGGTGTTCGCGCAGGCCCTGGACGCGGTCGCCGCGGCGGTCGACGCGTACCTCGACACGCCGCTGTACGAGGTGATGTGGGGTG
>NZ_JBHYVA010000511.1:0-6242 GCF_042750055.1 Streptomyces sp. NPDC059456 | reverse complement strand
GCCGGCTCGCGGTCTTTCTCCCGCCCCCCCCCCCCCCGTCCCGGCCGCCGCGCACTTCCGGTTCTTCGAACTCGAAGTGCTCCGCACCCGTCGGCTCGGGCACTCGTTCCTGCGGGTCACGTTCGGCGGGGAGTCCCTCGCGGGCTTCCGCTCGGGCGGCTGCGACCAGAGCCTCTCGCTCTTCCTGCCGCCCGAGCACGAGGAGCACACCGTGCTCCCGTCCACCGACGAGGACACCTGGTTCGGCGCCTGGCGCGCGGTGCCCGACGCCGACCGGCCGGTGATGCGCTCGTACACCGTGCGCGAGCAACGCCGCACGCCCGAGGGCGTGGACGAGGTCGACATCGACTTCGTCCTGCACGGGGATGCGTCGCCCGCATCCCGCTGGGCCGGGCGGGCCGTGACCGGCCGCCGGATCATGGCGATCGGCCCGGCGGTCGCGGAGAACAAGTCCGTGCGGTTCCAGCCGCCGGCCGCCACCGACGCGCTGCTGATGTACGCGGACGAGACGGCGCTCCCGGCCGCCGCCGCGATCCTGGACCGGCTCCCCGCCGGCACCCGGGTCACGGCCTGGTTCGAGGTCCCGCACCCCGACGACCGGCTCGCCCTGACGACCCCCGCCGACGCGGACATCACCTGGATCGTGCGGGAGGGCGGTACGGGCAAGGAGCGCGCCGAGCGCGTGCTGGAGGTGCTCCGGGCGGCCGGACCGCCGGTCGCCGAAGCTCCGTACGCCTGGCTCGCGGGCGAGGCCGGCACGGTGCGGGCGGTCCGCCGGCACTTCGTGCAGGAACGTTCCATCGACCGGCGCGCGGTGCGGTTCACCGGCTACTGGCGTCTGGGCGCGAGCGAGGAGGAGCTCCTCGCCGAGGCGTACGCGGGTCGGGCCGCCAGCGAGGACCCCGCGTCCGAGCTGTAGTCAACTCCCGTTCTCCACAACGGTCTCCAGTGATGGGCCCCGGCTTCCGGCCGGGGCCCATCGCCATTTGGCGGGAAGGTTAGGTTAGGCTAACCTAATAACACCTTCCCCGCCCCCCTCTCTCCCCACCTGCCCGGAGGACCGTTGATGCGCTCGCATCTGCTGAACGAGACGACCGCAGACCTCTACCGGCGTTCCGTCACTGAAGGCGTCGAGCGCGTCGCCGCCAAACTCGCGACCACGCGGCGCCCCCACACCGGGATATCCGTCGACGAACTCGCCCCGGTCATCAACGGGATCGACCTGGACCGGCCGCTCGAAGACCCGGCCGCCGTCCTCGACGAGCTGGAAGAGGTCTACCTGCGGGACGCGGTGTACTTCCACCACCCGCGCTACCTGGGCCACCTCAACTGCCCGGTCGTCATCCCCGCCGTCCTCGGCGAGGCCGTCCTCTCGGCCGTCAACTCCTCCCTGGACACCTGGGACCAGTCCATCGGCGGCACGCTCATCGAGCGCCGCCTGATCGACTGGACCGCCCGGCGCATCGGCCTCGGCCCGGACGCGGACGGCATCTTCACCTCCGGCGGCAGCCAGTCCAACTTCCACGCGCTGCTGCTGGCCCGCGACGAGGCCTGCCGCAAGGTCATGCAGGGCAGCGACCGTCCGCTCGCCAAGTCCGAGGTCCTGCCCCGGCTGCGCATCTTCACCTCCGAGGCCAGCCACTTCAGCGTCAAGAAGTCGGCCGCCATGCTCGGACTCGGCTACGAGGCCGTCATCGCCGTCCCGGTCGACCGCAACCGCCGCATGGACACCTCCGTGCTCGCCCTGGAGCTGGAGAGCTGCGTCCGCGAGGGCCTGTTCCCGATGGCCGTCGTCGCCACAGCCGGGACCACCGACTTCGGGTCCATCGACCCGCTCCCCGAGATCTCCCGCCTGGCCTGCGAGCACTCCGCGTGGATGCACGTGGACGCCGCCTACGGCTGCGGACTGCTGGTCTCCCCGACCCGCCGGCACCTCCTCGACGGCATCGAGCACGCCGACTCCGTCACCGTCGACTACCACAAGTCGTTCTTCCAGCCGGTCAGTTCCAGCGCCATGCTGGTGCGCGACCGCGACACCCTCAAGCACGCCACGTACCACGCGGACTACCTCAACCCCCGCCGCATGGCGGAGGAGCGGATCCCGAACCAGGTCGACAAGTCCATCCAGACCACCCGCCGCTTCGACGCGCTCAAGCTCTGGATGACCCTGCGCACCATGGGCGCCGACGGACTCGGCTCGCTCTTCGACGAGGTCATCGACCTGGCCGCCGCCGGCTGGGAGATCATCCACGCCGATCCGCGCTTCGAGGTCGTCGTCCGCCCGCAGATCTCCACCCTGGTCTTCCGCTACGTGCCGGGAGGCGACGTCCGCAAGGACCTCGTCGACGAGGCCAACCTGCACGCCCGCAAGGCGCTGTTCGCCTCCGGTGAGGCAGTCGTCGCCGGCACCAAGGTGGACGGGGACCAGTACCTGAAGTTCACCCTCCTCAACCCGCAGACCACGACGGCCGACATCACGGCCGTCCTCGACCTCCTCGCCGCACACGCCGAGCAGTTCCTGGGAGAATCCCTTGCCGTCCACCACTGAGCCCCACGACTTCATCGGTATCGGCCTCGGTCCCTTCAACCTGGGACTCGCCTGCCTGACCGCGCCCATCGACGAGCTCGACGGACTCTTCATCGAGTCGAAGCCGCACTTCGAGTGGCACGCCGGGATGTTCCTGGACGGCGCGCACCTGCAGACGCCGTTCATGTCCGACCTGGTCACCCTGGCCGACCCGACCTCGCCCTTCTCCTTCCTGAACTACCTGAAGGACAAGGACCGGCTGTACTCCTTCTACATCCGGGAGAACTTCTACCCGCTGCGGACCGAGTACAACGACTACTGCCGCTGGGCCGCCGACCGCCTCGACAACGTGCAGTACTCCACCTCCGTCACGGAGGTCACGTACGACGAGCGGGCCGAGGTGTACGAGGTCCACACCGACCGCGGCGAGACCCACCGCGCCCGCCGCCTGGTCCTGGGCACCGGCACCCCGCCGCATCTCCCGCAGGCCTGCGCCGGCCTGGGCGGCGACTTCACGCACAACTCCGCCTACATGCAGAACAAGGCGGAGCTCCAGCAGAAGAAGTCGATCACGCTCATCGGCTCCGGCCAGAGCGCGGCGGAGATCTACCACGACCTCCTCTCCGAGATCGACGTGCACGGCTACCAGCTCAACTGGGTGACCCGCTCCCCGCGGTTCTTCCCGCTGGAATACACGAAGCTGACGCTGGAGATGACGTCCCCGGAGTACGTGGACTACTTCCACGCGCTGCCCGAGGAGACCCGCTACCGGCTGGAGACCCAGCAGAAGAACCTCTTCAAGGGCATCGACGGCGAGCTCGTCAACGCCATCTTCGACCTGCTGTACCAGAAGAAGGTCAGCTCGCCGGGCCCGGTCCCCACCACCCTGCTGACCAACACCTCGCTGAACTCGGCGGCGTACGACACCACCACGGGCACGTACACGCTGGGGCTGCGCCAGGAGGAGCAGGAGCGCGACTTCTCGCTCGCCACCGAGGGCCTGGTCCTCGCGACGGGCTACAAGTTCACGCTGCCGGAGTTCCTGAACCCGGTGCGCGACCGCCTCGCCTTCGACGGCCACGGCCGCCCGGACGCGGCCCGCAACTACAGCATCGACGTGACCGGCCGCGGGGTGTTCCTCCAGAACGGCACGGTGCACAACCACTCCATCACCTCGCCCGACCTGGGCATGGCCGCGTACCGCAACGCGTACATCGTCGGAGAACTCCTCGGCCGCGAGTACTACAAGGTCGAGAAGTCCATCGCGTTCCAGCAGTTCGCGGCCCCGGAAGGCATGCACGCATGAGCACCACCACCGAAACCCTCTACACGCGCAGCGACGACGTCCTCGGCAGCTTCGCGATCCGCCCGCTGGACCCCTTCGCCGACGCGGAGCTGCTCCACGGCTGGGTCACGCACCCCAAGGCCGCCTTCTGGATGATGCAGGACGCCTCGCTGCCGGACGTCGAGCGCGAGTACATGAAGATCGCGGCGGCCGAGCACCACGACGCCTTCATCGGCCTCCACGAGGGCCGCCCGGCCTTCCTGATGGAGAAGTACGACCCGAGCAGGCTGGAGCTGGTCGGCCTGTACGAGGCGCAGCCCGGCGATGTCGGCATGCACTTCCTCGTCGCGCCGAGCGAGCGGCCGCTGCACGGGTTCACCCGCGCCGTGATCACCACCGTGATGGCCGCGCTGTTCGCCGACCCGAAGACCGAGCGGGTGGTGGTGGAGCCGGACGTGGAGAACACGGCGGTGCACGCCCTGAACGAGGCCGTCGGCTTCGTCGCCGACGGCCCGGTGCGCAAGCCCGAGAAGACCGCCCTGCTGAGCTTCTGCACCCGTGCGCAGTTCGAGGCGGCCACCGGCCTGACGGGAGAGTCGATATGAGCCTGACCGACGCGATCGCGCACCTCTCCCCCGAGCTGTGGGCCCGGGCGAACCGCGCGCTGGTCCGCAAGGCCCTGGCCGAGTTCTCGCACGAGCGCCTGCTGACCCCGCAGCCGCTGGGCGACGCGGCGTACTCGGTGTCGAGCGACGACGGCTCGGTCGAGTACCGGTTCACCGCCGCCCGCCACGCCCTGGACCACTGGGCGGTGGACGAGGCCTCGGTCACCCGGCTCAAGGACGGCGCCGAGCTCCCGCTGGACGCGCTCGACTTCCACATCGAGATGCGCGAGACCCTGGGTCTGAGCGCCGAGGTCCTGCCGGTCTACCTGGAGGAGATCTCCTCGACCCTGGCCGGCTCGGGCTTCAAGTACACGAAGCCGCAGGTCCCGGCGGCGGTCCTGGCGAAGTCCTCGTTCCAGGACGTCGAGACGGGCATGACCGAGGGCCACCCGTGCTTCGTGGCCAACAACGGCCGGCTGGGCTTCGGCGTGCACGAGTACCTCTCGTACGCCCCGGAGACGGCGAGCCCCGTCCACCTGGTGTGGGTGGCCGCCCGCAAGGAAGTCTCCACCTTCACGGCCGGCGCGGGCCTGGACCACGACGCGTTCATGCGCGCCGAGCTGGGCGAGGCCGCCATCGCGGGGTTCGAGGCCAAGCTGTCCGCCCTGGACCTGGACCCGGCCGACTACCACTTCCTGCCGGTCCACCCCTGGCAGTGGTGGAACAAGACCACGGTCACCTTCGCGGCCGAGATCGCGAACCGCCGTCTGGTGCTGCTCGGCGAGGGCGAGGACGCGTACCTCGCGCAGCAGTCGATCCGTACCTTCTTCAACACCAGCGCCCCGCAGAAGCACTACGTCAAAACGGCGATCTCGGTGCTCAACATGGGCTTCATGCGCGGGCTGTCCGCCGCGTACATGGAGGCCACCCCGGCGATCAACGACTGGCTGCACCAGCTGATCGAGGGCGACGAGGTGCTGCGGTCCGTGGACTTCTCGATCATCCGCGAGCGCGCGGCGATCGGCTACCACCACCGCCAGTACGAGCGTGCCACCGACCGCTACTCGCCGTACCGCAAGATGCTGGCCGCCCTGTGGCGCGAGTCCCCGGTGGAGTCGCTGAAGGAGGGCGAGCGGCTGGCGACCATGGCCTCGCTGCTGCACGTGGACGCGGAGGGCAGGTCCTTCGTCGGCGCGCTGATCGAGGAGTCGGGGCTGACCCCGGCCGAGTGGCTGCACCACTACCTGCGGGCGTACCTGGTCCCGCTGCTGCACTGCTTCTACCGGTACGACCTGGCGTACATGCCGCACGGCGAGAACACGATCCTCGTCATCGAGAACGGCGTGGTGAAGCGGGCGGTCTTCAAGGACATCGCCGAGGAGATCGTGGTCATGGACCCGGACGCGGTCCTGCCGCCGGCGGTCGAGCGGATCAAGGCCGACATCCCGGAAGACATGAAGCTCCTGTCGATCTTCACGGACGTGTTCGACTGCTTCTTCCGCTTCCTGGGCTCGATCCTGGCCACCGAGGGCATCTGCGAGGAGGAAGCCTTCTGGAAGGCGGTCGCGGACTGCGGCCACGCCTACCAGGACTCCATGCCGGCTCTGGCGGAACGTTTCACCCGCTACGACCTGTTCGCCGAGGAGTTCCAGCTGTCCTGCCTGAACCGGCTCCAGCTGCGCAACAACAAGCAGATGGTGGACCTCGCCGACCCGGCGGCCGCCCTCCAGCTGGTCGGCACCCTCAAGAACCCCGTCGCGCCCTACGCATCCCCACGGGGTGAAAAGTTGGGGGTGGGGGGGGGACACACGGAACCAGCGCGGCC
>NZ_JBHYVA010000510.1:0-6243 GCF_042750055.1 Streptomyces sp. NPDC059456 | reverse complement strand
GGGCGGTCTCGCTCCCCGGTCAACCCCCCCCCGGGGCCGCGCCCGTGAAGCCGGCCGGGGCGGGGCCCGACCGTATCGTCAACGGGGCCGCGGCCCCCGTACGCCCGGCGGCCGGGCTGCCCAGCCCGGGTCCGGCCGCTCCCGGGGAGGAGCCCGTCACCCCGACCATGTCGGCCCGGGCGAGCGCGGAGGCGTTCGCCGGCGCCGGGGGCGCCGGAGCCCCGGTCGAGGAGGCCGAGCCCGGCTACGACGCGGTCACCTGGCCGCCGGGGCCCGCGGGGGCGACCGTCCGGCTGCTGCTGATGCAGGGGGCGGGGCACACCTGGCCGGGTTCGACGATGCCGCCGCCCGCGGGGTTCGGGTCCGTGAGCACCGCGCTGGACGCGAGCACCGCGCTGCTCGATTTCCTTTCCGTGCAGCGGCGTTGAAGGACCCCGTCCGCTGCGGGCGCCCGCGCGCGGCGGGCATGGCGGCGTCCACCACGGAGCCGGCCCCGAGTGTGGTGGGCGCCGCCATGGGCGCGGCCGGTCGCGCTCCCTAGTGTTCAGCCATGACGAGCCAACTTCCTTTCCTGCGGGAGCGCGTCGCGCTGGTGACCGGCGGCGGCAGCGGCATCGGGCGGGCCTGTGCGGTCGCCCTGGCCGAGGCGGGCGCGAGCGTGCACGTGGTCGACATCGACGAGGAGTCGGCCGAGGCCGTCGCGGGGCTCACCGGCGGGCGGGCGCACGTGGTGGACCTCGCCGACCCCGCCGCGATCGAGCGGCTGCCGAGGGCCGTGGACATCCTGGTCAACAGTGCCGGCCTGCAACACGTCGCCCCGCTCACCGAGTTCCCGCCCGAGCGGTTCGCGCTGATCCAGCAGGTGATGGTGACCGCGCCGTTCCTGCTGCTGCGGCACGTGCTGCCGCACATGTACGCCGGCGGCTGGGGCCGCGTGGTCAACATCTCCAGTGCGCACGGGCTGCGCGCCAGTGCCTACAAGTCCGCCTACGTCGCCGCCAAGCACGGGCTGGAGGGGCTGAGCAAGGTCACCGCGGTCGAGAGCGCCCCGTACGGGGTGACCAGCAACTGCATCAGCCCCGGTTACGTCCGTACGCCGCTGGTCGAGGCCCAGATCGGACAGCAGGCCGCCGCGCACGGCATCAGCCCCGGCGAGGTGCTGTCGCAGGTGCTGCTGACCCGCTCCGCGATCAAGCGCCTGATCGAGCCGGAGGAGGTCGCGGCGGCCGCCGTGTGGCTGTGCGGACCGCACGCCGGCTACCTCACGGGCACCTCGCTCCCCCTCGATGGTGGCTGGACGGCCACCTGAAATTAACTACCGACCAGTAGACATGGGCTCCGATCTTGCGGATTCTGGCTCCGTACATGTCAAATTTCAGCCACTGAGGAGCGCCCCCACATGCGCAGCACCCGCGCCCGCGTACGCCTGCTCGCCACCGCGACCGGCACGGCCGCGGCCACCGTCGTCCTGATGCTGGCCCCGTCCGCCTCCGCCCAGGCCGCCCCCGCTCCGGTTCCGGCCCCGGCGGCCGCCCCGGCCTCGGCCACCTCCTCCGCGCCCGGCGGGAACGCGCTCCTGCGCGGGGTCGACTACGGCACGTGGAAGCGTGACGTGGCCGCGGTCATGGCCCAGGCGCGCCCGTACGTCGAGCAGCGGATCGCCCAGGCCCCGGCCGGCGAGAAGCCCGCGATCGTCCTGGACATCGACAACTCCTCGCTGGAGACGGACTTCCACTGGTTCTGGACCTTCCCGACCCCGGCGATCTCCGAGGTCCGCGACCTGACCCGGTACGCCAACGACCACGGGGTGGCCATCTTCTTCGTCACCGCCCGCCCCGGGATCATCCAGTCCTTCACCGAGCACAACCTCAAGGCGGTCGGCTACCCCGTCACGGGCCTGTACGTCCGGGACCTGCCCGACCTCTTCGACGAGGTCAGCGCGTACAAGACCGGCAAGCGCGCGGAGATCGAGTCCCGCGGTTACACGATCATCGCCAACATCGGGAACAACAACAGCGACGGGGGGGGGGGTCAGGCGGCGCGCACCTCCAAGCGGCGGTAATCGGCGGGCACGCTCTCCTCCCCGGGGGGGCGCGGCCGGCCGCCCCCCCCCGGGTGGCCGGCAACGGCGCCGCGGGTCAGCTGGGCCGGATCCCGTCACAGGTGATGCGCAGGTGGCGCGGGCCGCGCAGGACCGCGTTCTGCCGGTAGGGCGGCGGGTCCTCGATCAGGCGCGGGTTCTCCAGGCGGCGGGCGAGTTCGGTCAGCGCGAGCTGCGCCTCCAGCCGGGCGAGCGGGGCGCCGAAGCAGCTGTGGATGCCGCTGCCGAGACCCAGGTGCTGGATGTCCTTGCGGTACGGGTCGAACCGGTCCGGGTTCTCGAAGCGGTGCGGGTCCCGGTTGCCCGAGGCGAGGACCAGCCACATCGAGGAGCCCTTGGGGATGGTGATCCCGCGGACCTCGATGTCGACGAGCGGGGTGCGCTGGGGCAGCAGCTGCACCGGCGGCTCGAACCGCAGCAGTTCCTCCACCATGGGCACGGCCAGCCCCGGCGTCTCGCGCAGCTGCCGGAGGATGTCCGGGTTGCGCAGCAGGGTGAGCATCCCGTTCGTGATGAGGTTGACGGTGGTCTCGTGGCCCGCGATGAGCAGCAGGGCGGCGGTGCTGAGCAGTTCCATCGTGCTCATCGTCTCGTCCTGGCCGTGTCCGACGGCCAGTTGGGAGAGCATGTCGTCGCCGGGGTTCTTGCGCCGCTCCTCGATCAGCCCGGCCAGGTACATGCCGAGTTCCATCCGGGCGTCGTGGGTGGTCTTGTCCCGCTCCGCCGGATCGGCGTCGGGGTCCGGGTCCAGGCTCGCGGCCAGGGTGTCGGCCCAGACGTGGAAGCGTGCCTCGTCCTCGCGCGGCACTCCGAGCAGCCGGCAGATCATGGTGACGGGGAACGGGTACGAGAACTGGTCGACCAGGTCGATCTCTCCGGGGTCGCCGAGGTTGTCGATGAGTCCGGTGACGATGCCGTGCAGGTCGTCGCGCATCCCGTCGATGCGGTGCGGGGAGTGCGGCGGCCCGAAGGGGCGGTTGGTCATCCGGCGCAGCCGGTCGTGCTCCGGGGGGTCCAGCTTGAGGAAGCTCGGCGGCAGTGCCGCGGCCCCCTCGTCCTCGCCCTCGGCCAGCGGATCCCCCGCCGTGGCGGCCAGGTTGCGGGCGTCGGAGCTGAGCCGCGGGTCGTGCAGCAGGCTCTGGATGTCGTGGTACGTGCTGATGACGTACGGGCCTTCCCCGTCGTGGAAGACCGGGGTCTTGCGCAGCTCCTCGTACAGCGGGTACGGGTTCGCGCGGTTCGAGTAGTCGAGGATGTCGGTCAGGATGCCTTGCTTCATGCCGGGTCCTCCGGAGGGCGTGCGGGTCAGTGCCCGGCGGGGGTGAAGGTCATCCGCCGGTCGGCCGGCGAATATCCGCTGAGGGTGACGGTCGGGCCGTGCGTGGGCACGGACGGGTCCGGGAAGTCCGCGGGGAGCGGCTTCTGTCCTTCGGGGCGCCGGTCGACCGTGGGGAACGGCGGCGGGAAGGGGGCCGTGGCCTCGATCTGCTGCTGGTAGAACTGGAGCCAGCGCGAGTTGTCGAAGGTGACCGCCCCGATGACGCGGCCCTGGTAGCCGTAGACGCCGGTGAAGCGGCGTTCGGCGCGCGAGCCCTGGGTGATCATGATCTCGGTGCCCATCGAGGGCACGCCCACCGACTTGATGCTCACGCCGAACTGCGAGGACCAGAAGGCCGGGACCCAGATGTGCGGCCGGCGCTCGGTGCTCTCGCTGAGCATGTTGTGGGCCGCGGTCTCCGCCTGGGAGACCGCGTTGCCCCAGTGCTCCAGGGACAGGAACTGGTAGCCGAACAGCGGGTGCGGGGAGCGGGCCACGTCGCCCGCCACGAAGATGTCGTCGGTGACGATGCCTCGGATGTCGAAGGCCCGGCAGCCGGCGTCGCAGGCGATGCCGCGGGGGCCGGCGCCCAGCCCGGATCCGTTCAGCCACTCGGTGTTGCGCTGGGCGCCGAGCGATACGACCACGACGTCGCACTCCAGGCTGGTGTCGTCGGAGAAGTGCGCGGCGCGCACCCGTCCGGTGGCATCGCCCTCCAGGGCGGTGACCATGACCCCGGTGCGCAGGTCGACCCCGTTCTCCCGGTGGAGTTCGGCGGCGACGGCCCCGACGACCCCGCCGAGGGCGCCGACGAGGGGGGCGTCGCCGCGCTCGGCGACTGTGACCTCCAGTCCGCGCTCGCGGCAGGCGGAGGCGATCTCCGAGCCGGTGAACCCCGCGCCGATGACCAGCACCCGGCGCGGGCCCGCGTCGAGCCGCCGGGCCAGGGCAGCGCCGTCGTCGCGGGTCCGCAGGACGAACACGCCGTCGAGCTCGGCCTCGGCCGGGTTCGGCCAGGGCCGGGCCCGTACGCCGGTGGCGATCAGCAGCCGGTCGTAGGGCACCTCGTCGCCGTCGGCGAGCTTGACCCGACGTCCCGCCATGTCGAGGCCTGCGGCCGGTACGCCGAGGCGCCACTCGGCGTCGATGTCGCGGCGGCGGGGCAGCGCCGTGCCCTCGGCCGTGCCCATGCCGAGCAGTGCCTGCTTCGACAGGGGCGGGCGGTCGTACGGTTCGTGGGGCTCGTCGCCGATCATGGTCAGCGAGCCCTTGAACCCCTTCTCGCGCAGGGTCTCGGCGCCGCGCAGTCCGGCGAGCGAGGCACCGACGACGACGATCCGGCCGTCCGCCTTGAGGCGGTCCAGTGCTGCGTCAGCCATCGGAGTCCTCCCCGGCGGCGGGCGCGGTGGCGGCCATGTCCAGTTCGTCCACGATGATCGCCTGTACGGGACAGGCGGCGACGGCCTGGGCGACGCGCTCGCGGTGGGCGTCCTGCGCCTGCGGGTCGTAGAGCAGGCCTTCGTCTCCGTGCATCGCGAAGACGTCGGGTGCGAGGAAGGCGCATTGGGCGTATCCCTGGCACCGGTTGAGATCGACGACAAGCCTCAGCAAGGTCCAGTCCTTTCGTTGGCCCCTCCGACTCCCCGGCCAGCGTGCGGCCCGGGGAGCCGCAGGGCCCGTCCGGCGCGGCCATCGGGGTGACGGCCGGACGGGTTCACGGGATGCGGCGGGCGGGGATCACCGGTTACCGCGGGCGGTGCGCAGGATGTACAGGCTGATCAGCAGGGCCCAGGCCGGGAAGACCAGCTCGGACCAGGGCAGGGTGGATCCCACCACGAGCAGGACCAGGCCGGCCGCGGTGCCGATCAGCACCAGGGGCCTGGGGAGGACCCCGAGTTTGCGCCCGAGGGTCGAGGTGGCGAGGACGAAGACGGCGGCCATCCGCATCCCGTAGGTCGTGAGCAGGTTGTAGGCGAAGTGCCGGCCGAAGCCCGTGGGATCGTCCGCGTCGAGCACGGTTCCGGCGGCGGCGACGGCGCCGAAGAGGCAGGCGACGAAGACCAGGCCGCTGCCCATGAACACCGTGGCGATGAACCGGTCCTCGGCGTCGCCGGTGTGCTGGCGCAGCGCGCCCATGAACCACAGGAAGGCGATGCCCGCGAAGGGGATGAGTTCCATGGCCGTCGTCAGCTCGCTGCGGCGGCCCGGGGCGAGCGCCACCTCCTCGCCCCCGGCCCCCTCGGGCAGTGAGATCCGTGCGAGCACCATCGCCGCCGCCAGCAGGACGGCGAAGACCACCCCGGCCAGCCCGGCGGCCTTGGGGGTGCTCAGGTCGTGTGCCGGGGGCGTCCCGGCTGCTCCCTGTGTCATTCCTCCAGCAAGCCGCCCGCCGGGCCGCGGTGCCAGCGGGACGACCCGTTCGGGTGACGCCCGGGAGGCGCCGCCACCCGACCGCGGACCCGGGGCGGCCACCGGGCCCGTCGTGCGGATCAGGCCCTACGTGGCCGTGATCAGGATGCCGTCCGGTGCGTCCGCCCCCTCGGCCCGTTGCGGCTGCGGCCGGGGAGTGCCCGGGGCGCTGCCGGCCACGATCAGCGCGAGCAGGACCGCCGCGGCCTCGCTCCGCAGGATCCGGGCCGCCTGCACCAGGCGGTGCCGTTCCGGGGCCGGGATCGACAGGGCCAGGCATTCGGCGTCGGGCCCCGAGGTGATCGGGACCGCGGCGCAGACCGTGCCCATCGCGTACTCCTGGAGGTCCAGCAGGGGTGCGCCCGGGAGGCGGGTGTCGAGCTGCCGGAAGAGGTCGTCCCGGCGGGTGATGGTG